>NZ_JANFYN010000119.1 GCF_024460475.1 Holdemanella sp. MSK.7.32
ATCCAAGCCGATTAAATACATCTGCTAATACTGGATTTCTTCGAGTGGATGGTACTGTTACGGGATCTCTTTCTTGAATGTTAGAGCCATCTGGCATACCACCTGGAGAATAAATTTCCAAACGATCGTCATACATATCAACGTGAACTTCACTGCCATTTATCAAATAATCTCTATGAGCTATGGCATTAACTAGTGCTTCATGGTAACTACGTTCTACATATTCTGGCATTTCTTCTCTAGAATTTGATGTTTTTCTCCACATCATTTTGGTATTCCGTTTAATAAAAGCTTCACCATTTTCTATTAAAGAAAGAACGCTGCCTTCATATTCAGCATCATCTAATGCATCGAAAGTTCCACCACTTTTATTCAAACCATTCCAACGTGTACAAAAGATTCTTGAATAGCGAATTGGACTTTCATCCGCAATTAAAGCACCCGCATTTGTAAGATATCCCTGTTCGGTTGCTAAACCAAATGAAACAAGATCTTTTTCGTCAAAACTATTACCCGTCCATTTTTTATATCTTTCTCTAAGTTTAGAAAAAGCATAATCTTCAACTTTATACATTGAATTTTGAGAATCAAAAGTTGTGTTACGACCTCTTAATACAAGACGTTTTAATTCGATAGGAGACGCTTTTACACTTTCATTACCAATACGAACATAAGCTTCAAGTAATCCGTCTCCTGAATAATA
>NZ_JANFYN010000120.1 GCF_024460475.1 Holdemanella sp. MSK.7.32
CCAGCTCGCGTCTCAAGGCGCTGCTTTCACTTCGTTCAAGCTATCGCTTTTGACTCTCGCCAGCCCTCAAAGGGCTTTATTTTTTACTATTTCTTTCTCTTTGCTTTTTCTTGTTTGTATGCCTGTTGCTCTGCTTCTGAGAATGGATTTGCGTACTCTTTTACACTCATTTTATCCATTGCTATATCATGCATTTCCTGCTCTCGAATATATTTTGCAACTGTCGCATCATTCAATCCTACTGTACTTACATAATATCCTTCACTCCAAAAATGTCTGTTTCCAAACTTATATTTCAGATTTGCATGTCTGTCAAACATCATCAATGCTGACTTTCCTTTCAGATATCCCATAAATGCAGATACAGACAATGATGGAGGTATCATAACTAGCATATGTACATGGTCCCTCATCAAATGTCCTTCTATTATTTCTACATGCTTGTATCTACATAATTCTCTCAATATTTCACCTAAATCTTTTCGATATTGATTGTATATCACTTTTCGTCTATACTTTGGAGTGAAAATGATGTGATACTTACACATCCATTTTGTATGTGCTAAAGAGTTTGCTTTATTAGCCATTATAATCACCATTCTTTCTTATTTTGATAGCTTGAACACCTTCATTATAGAAAGAATGGTGATTATTTTGTATAAC
>NZ_JANFYN010000121.1 GCF_024460475.1 Holdemanella sp. MSK.7.32
ATGAAATACGATTGCCTCTACCTTTGATTTCAAAGCATTTACGAATTGTACGAATGTCTGTAGAAGCGATTATTTCAGCATTGCCAAACGTTTTAAGAAGATTCATATAAACAACACCATATTTAGAACTGAATAAGGTATTGAATTCAGGGAAAACAAGATCAATCGATTTCTGTAGTCGATTACAGTAGACGTTGAGTTCTTCCTTTAGATCATGGTGATGACGAGTCAATTGTCTTTGTTCGTAGAAATCAAAACGGTCAACTTTAGTAATACGATACTGTTTCTTACGCTCAGGAGTATCTAGAACATCACAAATAGTGATTGTATCCAGTTTGTCATTCTTAGTAATGCCGCCTTCCATCTTACGTGTAAGATCAGTCGTTTTAGGGTTGATCAAGGCAACAGTATATCCGTTGCTAAGAAGAAATTTTAGAAGAGCAACATGGTAATGCCCAGTGTCTTCCATACCTAATAGAATTGATTTTTTAGAATACGGTTTAAGAGAGTTGATCAGAAAGTCAAATCCTTCTTTGTTGTTAGAAAAAGAAGTAGGTGTAACATTGAATTCACCATTTTCTTTGTCCATGACACAGAAGTGATGACTGTTCTTTCCAACATCGATACCAACTAATTTCATAAATAAACATCCTT
>NZ_JANFYN010000122.1 GCF_024460475.1 Holdemanella sp. MSK.7.32
AGTGGAATGGTAAATTAGAAACCGTTCCAAAAATGAAGATTGAAAATAGAGATGATTTATCGATTGCCTACACACCGGGTGTTGCGGCACCTTGTTTAGAAATCGAAAAAGATAAAAAGAACAGTTATGTCTATACGGGTAGAGCACATACTGTTGCGGTTATTAGTGATGGTAGTGCGGTTTTAGGATTAGGAAATATTGGTCCTGAAGCAGGTATGCCGGTAATGGAAGGTAAATGCGTATTGTTTAAGGCGCTAGGAAATGTGGATGCCGTTCCATTATGCTTAAATACACAAGATACAGATGAATTGGTTCAGATTATTTCGAGCTTAGAGCCTAGCTTTGGTGGAATCAACTTAGAAGATATTGCGGCTCCTCGTTGTTTTGAAGTTGAAAAAAGATTACAGGAAAAAATGAATATTCCTGTTTTCCATGATGATCAGCATGGTACAGCTATTGTAGTTTGTGCTGCTTTGGTAAATGCTTTGAAATTGGCTGAAAAACAAAATCCAACAATCGTAATCAATGGTGCTGGCAGTGCTGGTGTTGCGATTGCGACTTTGATTTTAAAGATTGGTTTGGGTAATGTTATTTTAGTGGATAAACAAGGTATCTTAACAGC
>NZ_JANFYN010000123.1 GCF_024460475.1 Holdemanella sp. MSK.7.32
AATTACTCGACACTTGTCGCAGATTGGTTTAACAGATGGTCTTACTTTCATCTTTAATCGTCTCCTTATTTGCGTCTAAATGTAATACGCCCACGTGTTAAGTCATACGGTGAAATTTCAACGGTAACACGATCACCTGGTAAAATGCGAATGTGATGCATACGGATTTTACCAGAAACGTGAGCTAGAATCTCGTGTCCGTTTTCCAATTTAACTTTAAAAGCTGCATTGGGTAAAGTGTCAACTACGATACCATCAATTTCGATCATATCTTGTTTAGCCATGAATCCTACACTCCTCCTTCTATCAAAAAATGAAATGATGTTAGGCATAAAATGCCATCTACCATTTTAACAAAAAAGCTTTGAATAGCCAAGCCTAAATTAAAAAAAAAACAACTTTTACAAGTCGTGTTACTCTCAAGTGGTGGAGAAGGACAGATTCGAACTGCCGAACCAAAAGGAACTGAGTTACAGTCAGCCGCGTTTAGCCACTTCGCTACTTCTCCAGTTTTTAAAAAAAAGAACAATCAGAAGATTGTTATAAATAAAATGGAGCAGGTGATGAGAATCGAACTCACGTAGTCAGCTTGGAAGGCTGAAGTTC
>NZ_JANFYN010000124.1 GCF_024460475.1 Holdemanella sp. MSK.7.32
AAGCCTGAATATCTTAAGGATGAAAACAGTGAACTTGTCATGAATGTTTCGAGTAAGCATGTGGATATCATCAAGCGGTATGAGGATGGTACATATTTAGATTTGTTCGTGATTGAAAGTCAAAGCTATGTCGATCAGTGTATGGTCGCAAGAGTCATGGAATATGAAAGTGTTGCTCGTATGCGTTATATTCGTCAAAACTTTAAGAAGCATGTTCCTATGCATACAAGGCTTCCAATGATTTTAACAGTCGTCTTATATGTGGGTGAATCCAAGTGGAATGCGGCTAAAAGATTGAGTGAACTAGAAATCATTCATCCTGGATTTGAAGATATGTTCAATGAGTTTAAACTGAATCTGATTGAGCTAAACACAAATCACAAGTATAATACAGGTGAAAAGGCAACACAGGATTTTTTGATCTATTGCGTATGATCTATAGAAAACAGATTTTAAAAGAAGATCTAGATCGAGAATTTAATCGTGATGCATTGTATTTTGCGTATGTAGTGACTAAGAACAAAGAGTTATTGAATATCTACCAGGAAAGTGAAAAGGGTGATGTAAAAGTGTG
>NZ_JANFYN010000125.1 GCF_024460475.1 Holdemanella sp. MSK.7.32
TTGGAGCAAAGAGGCCAGTATCTAGTCCTTGGGCATTGTATCGCGAGGTACAGTGTTAAGCGTAGGAAGGAAAGACTTAGAGCCCTAAAGTGAAAGCCTGAAGCAATCTAGCGTCGTTAGTCACGACAAAGTGGTGGGTGATGCTCTCATAGTAGCCGCAACCAATATAGGTTGAATCGTTATGCCAGATTCAATCGGACACCACCGGCGTTATAAAGCAGGGCGAGAAGTCAAGGTATCAGCTGCATACCTGGGAGGTCTTGCAGTTTCCGATAAACACGGTACTGTTGTTACAAGTGCCAATACCACAAGAACAACGGGAAGAACTGCAAGAAGTCCGATGAGGTCATAATGTAGCTATGAAGTGTATGAAAGTACATGGAGCGAAGGACCAAAACACAGTTACGTTTCTTGAAGGGAAACATGTTGAAAACACTGGAGGTTACAAAGACATGGGAACAAAACGACAAGATATAAGAACATTGTCAAAAAGACATCCTAAACTGGAAACGTTGATGAATCGAGTAGACAAGGA
>NZ_JANFYN010000126.1 GCF_024460475.1 Holdemanella sp. MSK.7.32
CAACGTATATGTGTCAAATAAAATCACTTCTTTCTAGGAAACTATTTAATTTTCCAATATCCGCTAAATCCATGTCCCACATATTCAATTTGATCATTTTCTTTAATGAGGCGTCGAACTGTTCTTAAACTGACACCTAATTTTTCGGCCATGATTTTTGCACTGATTTTATTGTTTTCTTCAATCATGTTCATTATTAGTGTATCAAAATCTTGAGTGCCATCTTGAGTGCCATCTTGAGTGCCATCTTGAGTGCCACGATAATTTAAATTTGGCATAATAACAGTAAATTGGTATCTATCGGATCTGAAATAGGGTTTCTTTTCATCAGTATAGTTCACTTGAAAAGCATAATTATCTAAGATTTTTGCAAATCCACTGCCTTTACGTTCCATATATCCAAGCCGATTAAATACATCTGCTAATACTGGATTTCTTCGAGTGGATGGTAC
>NZ_JANFYN010000127.1 GCF_024460475.1 Holdemanella sp. MSK.7.32
CAGAATATGTACATGATGAAGAAACGGGTGAAGAAGTAAAAAAAACTTCAACTAAAACAATTACAGAAAGCACTATAGATCCAGAAAGTGGCTGCTTCCATAAAGGTGAGAAAGAGAAATGTTTTGCGTACTCGCATCAAACTTTCTGCGATAAGAATTCGTTCGTACTGGCAGTTACAACAGTTCCTGGAAATGTACATGATAGTGTTAGTTTTTTTGATGCCTATGAAGAATTGATCAATGGAAAATATGGATACCTGATTAAGAATGTTTCATTAGATGCCGGATACATGACACCCGCAATATGCAGAGCTATTGTACAGAATAATCAGATTCCTTATATGCCATATAAAAGACCAATGACCAAAAAAGGCTTCTTTAAAAAATACGAATATGTCTATGATGAAGAATACGACTGTTATCTATGTCCAAATGATAAGAT
>NZ_JANFYN010000128.1 GCF_024460475.1 Holdemanella sp. MSK.7.32
ACCTGACTTTAGAGGCTGAATAGTAAAAAATGGTGCAACACTCGATATTTGATTATCGAGTATGCATCATTTTTATTTGTTTATCTGTTAGATAATAATTTGTTATTGGTTGATTTAATTTTTTGGATAGATCTGTTACGAATTCTTTGCTGGTTAATAGATTTATGAATCTTGTTGAGTTGATTCTTACAACTCGGAATTTTCTCATGAAATCGTATATTGTACTTGCTGAATATTTATTTTCCAGAATCTTGAATTGAAGAATTCGTGATAATAACACGGCTGTGTAACAGATGAAGAAATGACCTTTGATCCGATTTTCTTTTTGTAGATAGACCGGACGTGTATCAAGTTCGGTCTTCATGATGCGAAAGGATTCTTCAATTTGCCAAAGCTGATGATAAGCATTGTATACGTCTTTT
>NZ_JANFYN010000013.1 GCF_024460475.1 Holdemanella sp. MSK.7.32
TCAAAGATCAATTTAAAACTAACTAAAAAATCTAGTTATTTTATATTTTCAAACTTTTTCATAAATAATACTTGAATTTTATATAGTTAGCTCTCAATTGATTCAATTATAAAATGAATGTCTTCTTAACTCAACCACTTAAGAAAAACTTAAGATTCAAAAACAAGCCAGGATTATCCCCAGCTTGAATAATTATTCTTTGATCATGTCCATTAAGACTTCTTTGATTTGAAGTTTGTCGTCTGTTTGATTCATTAAATCTTTTAGCTTATTTAATTTAGAATCTACTTCTTTTGAATCAATGTCCATCTTTTCGTGTACAAAGATTAGATTGTTGTCTGTCTTATGACATTCTTCCATTTCTAAAGCTAATTCTTCAAACATCTTTTCTCCAGGACGCAATCCAATTTCTTGAATTTCAATATCTCTTCCTGGTACAAGTCCTGCCAATCGAATCATTTTATCAGCTAAATCCCAAATTCTGACTGGTTTTCCCATGTCTAACACAAAGATTTCTCTTTCATTCGCATAGAATCCTGCTTGTAGCACTAATTGAGCTGCTTCAGGAATGGTCATAAAGTAACGTTTAATGTCTTTGTGTGTTACAGTAACTGGACCGCCATTTTTAATTTGTTCTTTAAAGATAGGAATAACAGATCCATTGGATCCTAATACATTACCAAAGCGTACAGCAGCCATATGAATACCACCCTTAGTATTTCTTGATTGCATATACATTTCTGTCATACGCTTAGTAGCACCCATTACGTTTGTTGGATTTACCGCTTTGTCTGTTGAAATCATAATAAAACGAGATATCCCACAATCACAACAAGCATCAATCACATTCTTTGTTCCAAAGATATTATTTCTAATAGCTTCTGTAGGACGGTCTTCCATTAAAGGTACGTGTTTATGTGCTGCCGCATGATAAACTACATCCGGTTTATAGTTTCTCATAAGCTTATAGATTTCTTCTCTTTCACGAATGGAAACAATTAAAGATTCTAGTTGAATTGAATCATTCATTTGTTTCTTACGTTTCATAACTAAGAATTCTTGTTTAAGCATATATAGTGCATTCTCATTAATATCCACCATAATCAATTTAGATGGATTAAATTGAATAATTTGACGACACAATTCAGAACCAATAGATCCACCGGCTCCGGTAACACATACGACTTTATTTGTAAGATAAGAACCAATCTGATCGACTTTTAAGTCTATACTAGGACGGTTCAATAAATCCTTAATATCAATATCTTCAAATGAAATATGATTACTCTCATCATTTCCAACAAAGATACGCATGATTTTTGTTGGAATAGAAGTGGATGTACATAAGTCTAAGATTTCTTGTTTTCTTTCGTCACTCACAGAAGAAATGGTGATAAAGATACAACGAACATTGTTCTCTTGACAAATACGCTCTACTTCAGAAATAGTTCCAAGTACTGGTTTACCACTCAGCATAGTCCCCTTTTTCTTAAAGTCATCCAAGAATCCAATTACATTGTATGGATAGGCCATATTATGATAAATTTCATTCATCAATAAATATCCGCCATTACCAGCACCCACAATCAAACAATTGTCTACACGTTCTAAGTCCATAATGTAACGTCTTGCCATACGGTACAACATTCTTGCACCTAGTAAAAAAACAAAGCACAATAATTCAGAAAGTGCGATTAACTCAATGTTGAATAAATGAACTTTCAAAACAAAGTATGACATTACAAGAAAGCATGCTAAACAACTTAAGAATGTCCGAATAATTTCATTGGGACCTGTATATGTCCACAGCGACATTTGTGTTTTAAATAATCGTAAAACAATAAAGTGCAAAGCTAATAAAAAGAATAAACCTAGTCCTAATAACTTCGTTAATGTAATAACTCGTCCTGCAATAAGAAAATTATTCTGAATTAAAAATGCTACAATATATGCGAAAAATACGATCAAAACATCAATTAAAGAAATCATTAGACCTCTATATCTTTGATATATATTTGATTTGTATAAATTGTTCATAATAAAACCTCTTTTACAATACGTTTATTATAACTGAATTCTTATAAAAAGTAAAAAGAGCCTTAAAGGCCCTTTGTACTATCCTTCAGTTGTATTGTCTTCTGTATCATATCCAGCTTCTGAATCATATCCAGCATTTGGATCATATGTTTCCTGGTCTTGTGTTAATTGATCTGAACTTACTTCATTATCAACCGTTTCGGTTTCCGTATTTAGATAATCCGTAGTAACTTGACTTGGATAATAGCTATATTCAGGAGCCCCATCTTCAGCAACATCGTAACTTGATTTACCATCCATCACAGCTTGAATTTTTTCTCTAGCAATTCGAACAGTATTTAAATCCGGAATTTGAACACTTGCAGATTGACCTAAAGATGCACACATCAATTCATCACCAATACCTGAGATTTGATATGTTTCAAACTTCCATTCAGGTTTTGTCTGTAACTCATATTTAATTAAATCCGTAATTTCATCATAAGTCATATTTGTTTCAAATGCACTTTGTAACGAATTAATGAAGCTTGTGTAATTAACTAATACACTACTACTAATAGCCCGATTAATAATAGCTTGTAAAACTTTTTGTTGATTACGCACACGCTGATAATCACCATCTACATAAGCTTTTCTCTCACGAGCAAATGCAAGAGCAGTTTCGCCATCAACATGATGCTGTCCTACAGGAAGTCCTGGCTTCATGTTAGCCCAGAACAAATCACATTGCTCCCCTTCTTCAACATTTAAATCAATTCCATCTAATGCATCTACAACATCAATTACACTTGTAAAGTTAACGCGGTAAGAATAATTAACTTTTAAATCATAAAAGTTTTCAACGGTTTCTCTAGTTGTATTCAAACCATAAATGCCCGTATGTGTAATTTTATCCATTTGACCATTTGGACATGCAACATCACCATCAGCATCACAAACCGTTTCAACATATGTATCACGAGACATACTTGTCAATAAAATTGTTGAAGTTTTTGGATTTATAGTAACAAGCATATTCACATCACTACGACTTAATTCACTAACATCACCAGTTGTATCATTACCACTAATTAAAATAGTAAAAGGATTTTTAGTAATATCTGATACAACTAAAGAATCGTTTTTCTTAGTTGTATAATAAGTCGTTGTATAAATAACACGTGTTTCTGTTGAGAAATGTTCATATTCTTCAACACTTGTAATATTACCACGATACGATTCATTTAAAATCATCGCATCAATTTCACCATTATATAAAGCTTCTACTTCACTAAGAGCACCATCATATTTCTTTATATTGAAATAATCATCACCCTTCTCTTTTTTTATAGCTTTTAATAATTTGCCTGTTCCAACCTTATCCACATTATTTAATCTACCAACTTTTTTTCCTTTTAATGAAGATAAATCTTTGAATTTACTATCCTCACGCACAATGATAGATACAGTATTCTTTACATCCCCTACTTTATGGTCAGTGACCTTTTGCATAAAGCCATCTGTCTTATATACATAATAATTTCCAATTCCCATTGATACTGTATATATAAGCACAAAAATCATTGCGAACACACGGCTAACAGTTCCATGTGCGATAAAGTTAATCCATAAGATTAGAATCAAACTAACTAACACAAAAATTAATATAACTGGAATAAACAAGTTATGTGGCAAAATATCCATCTTTAATAATTGAAGAACAATTAATACAGCAAATACCACCATAACAATGGAAAGTATTAAAGAAATAATTTTATAAATACCTTTATTTTTCATTTTTCCTCCTTATTGCCCTTCATCATAGTTATCATAAGACGGTTCTTCACTATAGTCTATCTCCCCATTTGAGTACAAATCATCTTGACTAATGTCATAATTCTCATCTGAATATTGATTTTCATAATCATAAGTCTGAGATGGATCATAATACTCTGAATCACCATAAGAATCAGCCTCATCAGTTTGATGAATTACATTATCTGCACTAGGCTCTTGTGAATATCCCGAAGTATCTTCAACAGTATTCGAACTTTTACCTTTTAAAACTGCCTTAATTTTATTTCGTGCAATTTCGTTCATTAAATCATTTTGATAAGTTACTGAAGCATACGACTGTGCCTCATAACAGAAATCATTTGCCGATTCCCCATAAATCGTATATGATTCAAATTTCCATTTAGGCATATTATTCAATTCATATTTAATGAAATCACTAATTTCATCCCCTGAAATATTCGTATCAAATGCTACAGCCAAAGCATCCATAAACTTTCCATAGTTCGTTATCATCTTAGGAGACACAATACGCTTGAATATAGCCTTAAACACCTTCTGCTGATTCTTTACACGTTGATTATCACCATTAACATATGCATGTCTTTCACGTGCAAATGCAAGTGCTGTTTCACCATCCACATGATGCTTACCGACACTTAATCCAGGCTGCATATTCGCATATAAAATATCACATTGTTCGCCTTCTTTGATATCCAAATCAATACCATCCAAGGCATCAACTAAATTCACAACACTAGAAAAATTAATTCGAATATTATAATTAATTTTAATACCCAATGCATTTTCTATGGATTTTTCTGTACTCTTGATGCCTAATAATCCAGAATGAGTTAACTTATCCTTGCTTCCTTCAGGACAAGCCATTTCTCCCTCACCAGGACAAATTAAATCAACATAATAATCACGAGGAATACTTGTCATTAATATAGTTCCCGTTTTAGGATTTACCGTCAACAACATATTTGCATCACTACGAGTATTTGCATCTTGTAAGCTTCCATATGAATCATTCCCACTTACTAAAATAGTAAATGCATCTTTTGTGATATCATTTACCGGATCACTCTCATTATCGCTAGCTTCTCTTTCAACATAATGTACATTTTGATAAACAACCTTAGTTGAAGTATTAAATGCAAAGAAAGCTTCCGTTTCATGTAAAATATCACGATACTTTTCATTTAAACAAATCGCATCCACTTTACTGTCATATAAAGCATATACCAAATCTTCTAACGAACTGTAATCTTCAGTTGAATATTTGATACCCTCTTCTTTCAAAGCCTTTAAAGTACGCTGAGTAGCCTCTTTGTCCATCTCTAAAATGGTACCAATCTTTTTCTTTTTCAAATCCGTTTCCTTAGTAATTCCAGAATCCTTCATTGAAATAATCGATGTTGTTATTGCTTTCTTATCGGCAAGACTTGTTACAACCTCAAAAGTATCCTTTGTTTTATGAATAAAGTAATTCCCATACGCTAATCCTAAGCACATACATAAAGATATTAAACCAACCAATAAACGTGGAATAAACCTTCTAACTTTAAAATTCATTATTAAGGTAATAATTAAAGCTATGATTAATAACACAGCAGAAATTAATACAATCAATTTCATTGGTAATAAATCTAAATATTTCATTTGAAAAATAAGTAATGCCAATGTAGCAAATATAAACACAGTCATTAATTTAGCTAAGCGTCGCTTATTTTTCTTCTTTTTCTTTTTAACATTCTGTGAAAGTTTTACATCTTTTTTAGACATATTAAAATCTCCTATAAACTCTTTTGTAGTTCACAATTACATATTATATAATAAATGACCATGAGTTGGCAAATTCACACAAAGAGTACGGGATTACATAAATCTTTCACATCGAAACGCAAAGCCTTTAAATCCACTCTGTTTTGCTTCATATAAGTTCTTTTCATAGCTTATTCTTTTCATAGCTTAATAGATTAGCCTTATACTTATACTCTAATGACTTTGATGAATAATCATTTAACACGTCAAAGAATAATAAAAATATTCCTGCTAATACCAATACACACGAAGCAAGTATTAACCAAACAACTGGAACAATTAAATAAATAACATTTAAAATTAGAACAACAGTAAAGCAACTAAAGAAAGCAGTTAACAAACCAATATGACATCTATGATACTTCTTGCTTAGTTCTTCAAACCTACGAATATTTGTATGAATTCTATTTTGTATATAATCTGTAGTTTCCATAATAAACAACACCTCACAATGAAATTATACACCTACAAAACAAAAAAAGAGCAAGGAACATATCCTTACTCTACATCATCCGCTGATTTACCAGCAAGAACCGCATTAATTTTATTCTTAGCCGTTGTTACTGTACTTTGATCTGGTACCATTACAGAAGCAGCGTCACCAAGTTCAGCACACATTAATGTATCTCCAGTACCATTAACCATATACTGTTCCATTTTCCATTTAGGATTCTTATTTAATTGATATTTAATCAATGATGAAATTTCATCATTTGACATAGTTGTTGAGAATGTATTTGCCATACTATCCATAATAGAAGCATAATTTGTTACAATTGCAGGGCTTGTAACCTTATCAACAATACCCATCAGAACCTGTTGTTGGTTCTTTGTACGCTGACGATCCCCTTCACTATATGCATAACGCTCACGAGCATATCCTAATGCTTGTTCACCATTTAAGTGGTTCACACCTGCATGTACACTTAGTCCTGGAGCATGTAAGAAGTTATTGCATTCATAGCCTGGTTCAACATTTACATCAATACCACCAACAGCGTCAACAATATCTGTTACTGTATCAAAACCTACTTTAAATGTATAGTTGATTTCAATACCTAAAAGTTTTTCTACAGTACGCTTAGTCGTATTTGTTCCATGAATACCTGTATGCGTAATTTTATCCAATTGACCTTCCATACAACCATCACCTGCATCACAAGCTGTCGTTACATAGAAATCACGTGGAACTGATGTTAATAAAATTGTTCCTGTTTTAGGATTTACTGTAGCCACCATAATTACGTCACTACGACCATTTTCATCAAATCCACCACGAGTATCTGATCCAGAAATCAAAACATTAAATGGTGTTGTCGTAATATTACTTACCGCATTGGCCTTATCTGTATTTTCTACTTTATATGAAGTTTGGTATACAACACGCGTATTGTTGTCAAAATCCTTATATGCATCAATATCTGTAATCTGACTACGACTTGATTCATTAATAACAATTGAATCCACTTCTCCATTATAGAAAGATTCTAGCATTTCAGTTAAACTGCCATATTCTCTTTTTTCCATTTGGATACCCGATTTATTTAGTTCTTTTAAAATCTTTTTAGAACCTTGTGTATTAATATTCGCTAAAGTACCAACACTATGACCAGCAAGATCTGTTTTCTTTTTCATATCACTTGATTCTTTAACGACTATACTCACAGTATTTTTAGAATGTTTAGCAACATTAGTAATATTAGAAAGCAATCCACCTGTTTTTGATAAATAGAAGCCACCTAAACAAGATCCTAATGAAAGTGCAATAGTAAAAATAATACAAATCAATTTAGATACAAATCCTTTTGTTGAGAAACACAACATTAAGATAAATATCAAATCTAATAATACAAATACAATTGTCATTAAAAACAATAGTTTTGTAGGCAATACATTCAATTTAATAATGTTAAACAACAAATACATTGTTGCAGCAACCAGTAAGATAGAGAAAATAATTCCAAATACCTTACCGACTTTATTTTGTTTCTTATTCTTTTTCATAACAAAAATCTCCTCATGCTCTTTTATTTTACTACAAAATAATTATATTTACAAAAAAGGAATAGGATATATGCCTATTCCACTTTATTTAATACAGTACCTAATACTTCAGCACCATTTCTTTTTAAACGTTCTATAGACTTTTTAGCCATATTTTTATCTGTTTCAGGTAATGATACAACAAGTATTGTTCCATCCACCAAATGACTTACTGGAATTACATCACTACAGCTTTCTAAACTAGGACAATCCACAATAATAAAATCATATTCAGATTTCATTAACTGCATAAATTCCTTAAATTTTTGTCCACTCAATAAGTCGATTGGATGTTTTCTTTCATTACCCGCTGTAATAACATGTAATTCATTGTCTGAATAGCTATCTTTAATTACTTTAGTGTATTTCAAATAATTTGTATAATCATTATCCTCTAAAATATCTGTTAAACCAAAATCATTTTTTATATTAAAACATTCATGAATGTGTGGATCATTTATATTACAATCCAACAATAACACTTTTGGTGTGTTTGCCACATAACAATATGCCAAATTAACTGAAACTGTTGTAGCCCCTGCCCCATGGTCTGCACCAGTTAAACATACACTATGAATATGCGGATGTTTTTCATTATATTCAATGTTTGTACGTAGTCTACGATATGCCGAACTACTCGATATATTATGTTCCATTATTTTCTCCTATTTCTTGAATGGTATTTCAGCTAAAACATCTACCCCTAAAAACATCTCAGCTTCCTCTGCATTTCTTAAGTGTTTATCAAATAAGAAACGTAAAACTACAATACCCACACTAATAACCAAACCAATGAAAGTACCAATCAATGTGTTCTTTTTAACATTCGGACTCACTGGTGTAGTATTAATTTGTGGCTCATTCATTGTAGTCACACTACTTAAGTTTAATTCAGACACCATTGACTTTTTGAATTCATTTACAACATTTTTGACAATACAATATGATAATTTAGGATTATTTGTAGTAGCCTTAATATTGTAATTATACGTATTATTTGAATCTCTTGTTACTTCAATACTCTCTACTAGCCTTGAGTTTTCAACACCAACCGCATTGCTCACTTTATCTAGCACCTTACTTCCAGTTAAATAGGAAGTATAATCCAAAGAAGTTCCTGCCGATACAATTGTAATATCTGTACTTGATGTATAACTTTTAGGTAAAATGAATTGTGAAACGCCAAACACAACCACTCCACACAATAATGTTATTTTTACAATAAACTTTATATTTTTTATTATATCTTTCATTAACTCTATCAAATCAATTTCCATTTCATCATTCATATAATCGTTATTCATAAATTATTTCCTTTCTATACTGCTCCTCTACCATATAGCACTTGTTTAATAGTTTTAAATAACAATATCACATCCAACCAGAATGACCAGTTTCTATAATAATATTCATCCAACAATAATCGATGTTCGAAATCGACATCACTCCTTCCATGGCTTTGCCACATACCCGTTATACCAGGTTTACATGCAATAACATCATAATAATAATCTCCCATATCCTCTTTTTCTCTAGGTAAATATGGTCGTGGACCAATTAAAGACATTTGACCTAATAACACATTAATGAATTGTGGAAATTCATCTAAACTCTTTTCACGCAAAAATTTACCTGCACTTGTGATCCGTGGATCATTTACTAATTTTTTATTCTTAGTATATTCTTCGCGAATGGCTGGATCTTTTTCCATTAACTCTTCTAGAATCTTATCTGCACCGATTACCATAGTGCGATATTTAAACATTTTGAATTCTTTCCCGTTTTTTCCTATTCGATTCTGCGTAAAGAAAATAGGACCTGTATCTCCTTCTTTACGATTCTTAATGAACACAAAGATTGTTAATGGTATTAAAAGTAACAAACCACATAGTCCAGCACATATATCCATAATGCGTTTTAATGCATGAGATAAACAATGTTCTAATCCACGAGAATTAGAAATCATTAAGATTCCATCAAAATCTTCTACTTTTGTATCAAATGTTACCAAACCATTTACTTGAGGTAAATATTTAATGACACTAACCTTATTTTTAAATACTTCAAATACTGCATTTAAATCTTCACTATCCATTTCAGGAATCGCAATCAATACTGTATCAATATTTTTTTCTTTAATAACAGAACAAATTTTATCTAATTCAAATGTTCTTGTTGAATCTACAATCTGATCTTGTTGAATATACTTTATATTTTTAGAATCATTACAATTTACATAACCTACTACATCTAAAAGTGAGTATCCATTTCCATAACACACCATTCCTAATTTTTTTGCTGTATAACCAACACCAACAATTAAAGTATTATGTTTATACCATTTTCTAAATATTTTATGAGAATATCTAGAATTACATCCTGCAAATACAAATAAAACACAAGTTAATAAAACAAATCCAAAGAATTTCTTTATAGTCCAAGTACTAATTGGAAAAACAAGAAAACTACCTATAAAAAAACCAATATGACTTAATATGATTAATCGTATTTCATCATACATTAATAAAACTTTTCCTTGATATCTTCCAATTAATAATTGCATTAAAAAATATAATATACATAATTTCCAACACGTTTCCAAATCGTATCCAGAAAATTGTATTATAAACATAAAAAAAACAAATTCAATTGTTATTTTTAAACTCCCTATTTTTGACATTAAATCATCAACTCCATATGACCTACTCATTATACTAAAAAAAAAAGAAAAGGACAAATCTTTATGTAAGCGTTAATCATAAAGCATCCTTTTCTTATTAAATATTTAGCCCATAATTGTTGATAAAACGACAAAACTTTGCGCATCAACTGTTGAAGTATTATTTGTACCTTGGAATGTAAATGTAACTGTATATTGTTGTGTAGCTTCATCTAAAGTACAACCAATGTCTGTTACATCTTCTTGTCCAAGACCTGCATTAGCAAGAGCTGCATTGATTGCTTGTTGTTGATTTTCATCAAAAGAAGTTGTTTCTTTTTTTTCTTTCTTTGTTTCAGTTTCTTTCTTCTTCTCTTCTACAAGTTCAGTTGAAGAAACTTCTTCATCGCTATTGCTTCTTTTATAATTTCTTTCTTGTATAATACCATCTTTACCAATCTTATATTCATAAGATCCTATATTTGTATCAAAGCTTACAATGTAGTATTTCTTTTCTTCTTGAATTGATACATTCGAACATTCTTTTTTAGTGGCATTCGCATCATCTCTTGCGACTTCTAAAATATCATTTTGAGTGATTTCTAAATTACTATTGCCACATCCAGTTAATAATAGAGTTGAAGCTAAGATAATAAAACTATTTCTTTTTCTACTTTTTACCATTGCCTTCTCCTCCGTAACCGTATCCGTAGCCATAGCCATAATTACTATCGCTTGCAGATTCTACTTTATTTAATACAACACCCATGACGTGAGCACCATTTCGTTCTACGTCATTAATGGCTGTTTTAACTTTACGTTTGTCAGAAGATTTTGAATCAACTACATATAGTACTCCATCACTTACGTTACATAATGGAATAGCATCACTTGCGACAGCCATTGGTGGACAGTCAATAATAATATATCCAAATTCTTTACGTGCTTGATCTAAGAACTTAGCTAATCTTTTAGACCCTAATACTTCACTAGGATTAGGTACTCTATGACCTGCAGTAATGACTGATAAAGTATAACCTCCATCATATTGTACATTTTGTACTCCTTCATAAGACTGGATACTTGTACCTTCTCTAAATTCAGAAATAATGTTTGTTAATCCACATCTATTTGAAATTCCTAATGTTTTATGAACTGAAGCATTTCTCAAATCACAGTCAATTAATAATACATTTTTATATTTAGCTGCCATAATACGAGCTAAATTACAAGCTATTGTACTCTTACCTTCATTCGGAATTGTACTTACTACGTTGATTACTTGAATTGCATCATCCATTTGACTAAATTCAATATTTGTACGTAATCCACGATAGATTTCATCCACATCAAATTGATTTCTTTTCTTTCTTGCCATTTCTAACTCCCAAAGAAACCAAACAGTTTCTTTTTCTTTTCAACCTCAATATTTAATATCTCTTTATTACTCAATAATAACTTTGGATTCTCATAAAATAAGATATCCGCATTATCAAGCCCAATACGCTTACCTACAAATGAATATACATCACTTAATTGTTCAATACGATTTCCACTCGCTCTATGCGTATCTGTACAAATTACATCACAATATCCATTGTCCAATAATTCTAATGCATTGGCTTGTATTTTCTTACCATTTACACCAAGAATCGAAGTACGATTCATTTGTAGTATACAACCCATATCTACCCAATGATCAATAATGTCATAATCTAATCCATCATGGAAATATCTTTCAATATGAGCCAATACAGGAACAAAGCCCTTCATCTTCAATTCATATAAACATTCATCTCTATAATCAATCGAATGAATATCACGAAGAACATTATATTCTACAAGCATATAACGTGAACTATTTAATGTTGGATACAAATCTAATTCTAATCCTTCAATAAATTCACTATTCATCATCACTTCCCCACCAAAATAAATAGGGATAGGACTCATCTTTCTTAGCTCTAATTGACGAGTCACCATTTCATTGTAGATATGAACATCTAATTGACCAGGAATGAAATGAGGTGTACTACAAATACCTACAATACCATCCTTTTTAGCAGACTCTAATGAACTCACTGCATCCTCGATTGAAGGCATACCATCATCAATACCCCAAGCAATATGAGAATGCAAATCAATATACTTAGCCATTATAGTTCAGGAATCTCGCAGAATACTGGAATACCCAAATACTTTTCTGCCTCTTCCTTCGTACGTAAACGATTATCAAACAAGAATCTCAATGTTGCATAACCAAAACCAAGTACAAAACCAACCATAGTCGCTAATAATGTATTCTTCTTTACATTTGGTCCACTAGGAATATAAGACAACTTTGCCTTATCTACCACTTCAATATTACGAACATTCAAATTCTTCTGCATTGTACGAATAAACGTACTTACTGTATCATTTGCGATATCCTTAGATAATTTAGGATCTGTTGTTGTAACAGAAATCGTAATAATTTCTGTATTAGATTCATTACTAACACTAACAAGCTTTTTAACACTATCAGCACTCTCTAATCCAACATCCTTAGCTACCTCAGACATAATGTTATTTTGAGTTAATAAATTCACCGCATTCGTAACCAATTTACTATTGGCCATCTGCGAATTATAATCCAAAGAACCACTATCACTTATTTGTGGTGTTAAATAAATTGATGTTGAAGCTGTATACGTTGGAGCAATCAATAACTTTGTTCCAAAGAAACCACCCACACCAAATAAAATACATAAAACAACAATCAACTTAATATGTTTTAATATAGCCCTAAATAATTCTAATAAATCAATCTCTTCCATTTCACGTACATCACTCTGCGTACGATCATCCATTCTACTGTTTACCATAAAATCCTCCCTTTCTCACTATTAAACATACTCTATAAATATATCATAAAAAAAGCTAAAGGAAAAATCCTTTAGTTATGAAATATCACATATCAATATGTTATAACAAAAAATTTCTTTAACGTTTAAGTATTATTAGAATTACACATCCGATAAATTGTAATCTAAATTTCCTATTAGATGATTT
Organism: Holdemanella sp. MSK.7.32; assembly: GCF_024460475.1. Classification (GTDB taxonomy): domain Bacteria; phylum Bacillota_I; class Bacilli_A; order Erysipelotrichales; family Erysipelotrichaceae; genus Holdemanella. Next base: position 13,391 of record NZ_JANFYN010000013.1, read on the forward strand.
TTACAACCTAAACATTCACGTGTGGATGAATCAAATAATACCAGATTGTATGCTTCTTTATCAAAAGTGCTAAAATACCTAATACCATCATATCCACAAAATCTGGCAAAATCACTAATATATTGCGTAGGCAAATAATCTAAATCACTACCCCCAACGGCTCATAGGCTTTGCCAAATTCTTCTATATCACACTTAATATTCTCTCATTAACAAAATAATCAACTTTATTTGTATTCGTATAAAATGGCATACTGTGTGTAATTGAACATAAATCTAGTACTTTTATATCTCTTAACAATCTAAACTCTGTGATAGTGGTAATTTAAAGATAACCAATTTGGATCGTTTAATTTTCACCAAAAATGGTGAATTTACGATTTGAATTGAGTTATCTTTTTTTTGTTTTTGGTTACACTTTCTTTGAAAGGAGGTGAACCAAATGAAAAAGAAATTAAAAAAGGTGATAGGTGTTTTAAGTATAATGAAAGATTTTAATATGAAGCCAAATTTTAGTGAACTAGAGCGTGTGTACAGAATCGATTGTCATACTATTAAAAAGTATTACGAAAATGGTGGCATACCTGAGCGGAAAAAGTTTAAAAAAGTATCTAAATGGGATCCTTTATACGATGTGATTATTTCTTTGGCGGATGTCACAGAATCTTACCTGATGAGTATATTCCAAGTGTTAAATTATGAATATAATGGAAATCTTCCCGGCAACTACAACAGTTTCAAAGCAAAAATGTACTCCTGCAGATCAAACTCTGCATGTCTATTATGAGACTGAACCAGGTGAACAGCTTCAATATGACTGGAAGAAGATTTAAAAATACACGATTGCAGTCAATGAGCTTCTGAAGGCTGGCTAGGCAAATTAGGCGATGGGCCACTCGCTTATGCCATTCTAGATCGTATTAGAAACTCATCTTATACAATTCTTTTAAAAGGCAAATCTCTTCGAGAGGATTATTCAAAAATCAAATAATAAAAATGTCATTAAGCTGAAGTGGCTCTCTCTATGAATATTTGAGCAAATTACAATGATTAATTCATAATCACGAGTCATGCGAATTACGAATATAATTCTTTAATAAAAACACTTGTTTTCTTTTTAGTAAAGCCTAATGTTTCGTAAAACTTATGTGCATTCAATCTATAATTCGCACTTGTAAGTTCAACAGCAGTACATCCTATATTTTTTGAAATATGAATAAGAGTTTCAATCAATTTTTTTCCTATGCCTCTATGACGGTATTCAATATCAACAGCCACATAAGATATAAAACCATACTTATATAATCTAACGTAATCATTTTTTATTTCAAGAAAAGCACAACCAACAATCTTTTTATCTAATAATGCAAGATAAATACTTTTATTATCAGTAACATAATTACATTCTAACTCGTGTTGAGTTATATTCGTATTATAATTATCCTTTAAAATTTTAAATAATTCAAAATAATAATTACTTGAATACTCGATTATTTGTAAACTCATAATATTTGATCCTCATCTTGAAATTTGATTTTGGAGAATGGTGAGTGCTGACCTCTTTTATCTTCAGGAGGTAGTTTCATGTAATCTCCATAAATATAATTTAAAACCGTATCATAATCCTTAGAACTATATAAATTAATGCCTTCAAATTCATATTCACTTCGATCTAAAAACCAACTTTTTGGCATACTATATCTTTCAGAAATAGGATTTTTCTTATACAACGTACCAGTCGCAGGAAACGACATACATCTTACCCTATTAGGTGATGAATTTTTACTTTTTTGTGCAATTTTATTAAATTTATTAAACACTCCATCTACTGGAATTTTAGATAACAATGTAAACCAAGCCTTTTTAACGCCGGTTGTCTGTTTTTTAGCAACTTCAGACCAAAGTATTTTTCTTAAACAATACACTCTTCTATCTTGAATAATTTGTCCAATGACACTTTTTGGAACATCATCCATAGGAAATACATCAACAAAAATACCAGTTTTACATTTTAAATGTTCCTGGCCAACTCTTACATATACTGTATTTGTTCTTCTTAATTTACCATAACCCCATCTATATTCAGAGTCTGTATCATGATCTTGAAAATAACATATGGACTGATCCATTTGATGTGCAACTTTTTTAAATGCATTATAATCTTCTCTTAGCATACCTATATCTGCATCATCATCCCATGGTATATATCCTTTGTGTCTGACTGCACCTAACAAGCTTCCTCCAAACAACACATAATTAATATTATTTTCTCGACAAACACGGTCAAATTCAATTAACATATCTAATTCTGTCAATTGCATTTTTCTAAATTGCGTAGGTGTAAGTTCCTTCGCTTTATTCATTAATATCACCTTTTCCTAGTCGTATATATTCTTTATTATTGAATTTTCCAATAACACCTGCGATAGCGATTGATATATCATCACTTATATAATAATTTTTCTTTTTATGTTCAACTGCTCGAGCAAAAGCTACAATTTCATATCGTATACCTTCTCCATCAAGTTGATAGAAGTATTTCTTATTTTCATTTTGATTCTCATAACGAATCTCAAAATAATCAGTCTTCCACCATGGAGCTGGAACGTATATATATCCTTTTGTTCCTGTAATAATCAATTCCCCTTCGGATTTAGCAGCCTTAGCAATTTTAATAGAAGCCACTGAATCTAAAAATCTAAAAGATATTCTTGTGAAACCATCAAAATTTTTATTTGAATCAATCAATTTAGTCGTTATTTCTATATTTTCTAGATTTACACCTGCAAGTTGAAAAATTGGAAGCATGGCCGTTGGTCCCCAAGCACATATACTATTTTGCTCATTATCCAAATTATCACCAGGATTTATACGTTTACTAGTACAAACTGAATCAATGGATACAATTTCTCCAATTGATCCACTTTTAGCCAACATTATTAATCTTTTATAAGCTGTTGAATAGGCCGTTTTTATCCCATCAATTAAAATAATGTTGTTATCTTCTGCAAGTTTTATAAGTTCTTCACATTGTTCTTTTTTTGTAGCAATTGGAGACTCACAAATGACATGTTTTTTATGTAAAATAGCATTCTTTACATCATTGTAATGATTCTCTGGTAAAGACGCTATGTAAAGAGCATCAACGTTTGACATGTCACCACTAAATTCAGAATATTCAACACCATTAACAAAAGCTATTTCCTTACGAAACTTTTCGCATAAACCTTCATTACCAATCGTTCCAATACGTAATTTTCTATTTTTTGCTCTAATTTCAGTACTAGAAATTCCTTCTGTTCTATCTAAATAAACTACTTTACAGTATTCATTAAGGTAATCAAACTTTCCTTTCCAGTCAGATCCAACTGTAAAAATATCGACATTATATTTTATGATATCATCAATCTTTTGTCCTTCATACTCTTCAACAATTATCTCATCTGCGATGCCTGTTGCTCTTACAGCTTCGATACGTTCCATCAAGGTTTGTTGTACGTTTATCTTTCCACGAGTCTTATCAAAATCATCAGCTGTAACACCTACTATAAGATAATCACCTAATGCTTTTGCTCTTTCTAACAATCGAATATGACCATAATGTAAAAGATCATACGTTCCATAAGTAATTACTTTAATCATTGGCTTATTACAATCCTCCCTATTAATTATAAAATACCACGAGCTTGTAAATCTTTAAATGCATTTACTAAAGTTGTATTATCTTCATGAGTTAATGCTCCAATATGTCCTACTCTAAAAATAGTATCCTTCATGTCACCACCATTAGGACAAATCCAAATACCATATTCATCTTTTAATTTTAGGAAAATCTCATAAGCATTAGCTGTTGTAGGATGAACAGAAGTTACTCCATTTGCTGGACTTTCAGAAACCAATTCAAAAGGCATATCTTTAATTTTTTCCCTAAAATCTTTAGCTTGAGCAGCCACTCTAGCAACTTCAGCATCGGCTCCTCCTTTATTCTCAATTTCTTTTAATCTTTCGTGGATTTGTAAAAGTATACCTACAGCTGGTGTAAATGGAGTTTGTCCTCTCTCTTGATTTTTTAAAGCATTCTTCAAATCAAAATACATAGTTTTTGCTTCAGAAGATTCAATTCTCTCAATTCCCTTTGGAGCTAAAACAATAATAGATATACCTGGAGGACATGCTAAAACTTTTTGTGATCCAGTAATCATAACATCAGCTCCACATTCACTCATATTAAATGGATCAGCTAAAAATGAAGAAACACAGTCACAAACAAAGAATAAATTATTCTTTTTGCAGAATTCACCAATCATCATAACATCATATAATACTGCAGTTGAAGTTTCATCTACATTAACAAGTAAGCCTGTAAACCCTTGATTATCATACTCATATAATCTTTCTTTAGTTAATTTTTTTCCATGTTCAAGATTTAATGAGACATGAGGTATTTCATGAATGATACAAAGATCCACAAATCTCTTTCCAAAACTACCACCATTAATAACAAGTACTTTATCATTCTTTGTAAAACAATTCATCACAACAGCTTCCATAGAACCTGTACTTGAACATGTCATAAATATAGCTCTTGAGTTAGCAGAAGCTTTAGTATATTCCAACATATACTTCTCATTCTCTAACATTACAGATGAAAATTCTTCTGTTCTAAAATAAGGAACTTGCTCTGCACCAATAGAACATACTTCCTTTGATGACATTACTGGACCTACTGTAAAATTTAACATATATTTTCCTCCCACTCTTTTTTTAGAGTATTCTTTATAAATCGAATTAAAAAGTATATCTACGACCATTTGATATACTTATTTGTCCATATCGGTTTTGTAATTAATTCTTAGTAATTCCCAAATAACTAATTAATCGACTAGAATTATCACCATCATGATAATTATATATAAAATCTCTAATTTTTTCTCTTTTTTCTTTAAATTCATCTTTATTTGAAGCAACCGAGTTAATAAAATCAAAAAAATCAGTAAGACTATAAATTTCTTTACCCGCAATTAATTCATGTATATTATCAACTACAAATCCAACTTTATATTGATCCATATCAGATAAAACGTATGCGATTGGTCTATCTAACTGCAAAAAATCATAAGCTGCTCCGGAATAGTCACTAATCATCGCATCACAACACGACATTAATCTATAATTATCAACATTTAATTCTTTTACATTCGGACCAGTCAATACTCTAATATTGCTTTGATCACTGATTTTCAAACATTCTAAATCCTGCATAGGATGAATTTTTATTACTAATAAACAATTCTTATCTTTAAGAAGAAGGTTTAGTTTTTCATATTCTTCCATCGTATTTATTAATGGAATTCCCAAAGGAGATTCAAGAGTACTATCATTTCGACCAGATACATTTTTTCTAAATGTTGGCATCCATAATAGTACTTTGTTAAACTCTTGAGATGTAACTTTTTTTAGTTCACTCGAATTATTTTTAAATAGACTATCATGTGACGGAAATCCTAAATATAAAATTTTATAATCATCATCAGAAAATAGTCTCTCTAATTTCTCAATGTGAGCATATGATTTAGACATTCCAAGTATATATTTAAATCCATGAGGTAGTGTCATTACATTTGCAGCATTTTTTAATCCACCCGCGCCATGACGCATAAATACAGCAATTTGATCATCTCTTACAGCTGGAATTACATGATGTTCACTAAAAATATATTTTGCTGTACAATGATACTTTGCTCTTTTTAAGTTTAAACCTGTGTACTCATAACCTTCAACATTTTCAGGTAAATCTTTAGGACACTTATTTCTTAAAAACCAAATAATTCTATATTTTTTATTATACTCATTACTTATCAAATAGTCATATAACGCTCCGCCATTAGAGTCAAAATCATTATGACTTTCAATGATAATAATGTCCTTCAATGGTTTGTTTTTGTAAAAACATAACAAAACATTTTCTATTGCATCATTTAGCTTGTAATTAACAAGGGTGTCAAATGCATGCCTAATTCCTTTTTCTCGTAAATATCCAATCAAATTCATATATTTAGACACAACCTTTCTATAAAACTATTTTAAATTTTTAATAGCTAGTACAATATTCTTTCTAAAATATATAATGGCTAAAACAATACATACAATCATTATGTATCTTATCATAGTTAATTTGTACGAAACAGCCACAATTACCATTAGAACAATTAAAGCGATTGAAATTAACAATATCAATTTGTCGTTGTATAAAACATTAATTTTTTTATCCATTAATATTTTCTTATAAAATAAATAATGTAAAATTGATAAAGCTACATAGCTTACCAATGTTGTATAACCAGCAGCCATATATCCAAATATCTTTATAAAGATAAAATTTAAGACAAGATTTAATAAGGCACATATGAACGTTGCCAGTGCAATTAATTTAGTTTCTTGAAAATAGTATTCAACATTACTAAACAGGCTATAAATAAAAATAAAAAACACTGATAATGCAACAGGCGGAACAACATAGATTGACTCATAGTAATTATTCCCAGCAAAAATTCGAATAACTTCTGGTGCAAATAACATTGCTATAAAACAAAGTGCTGCAATAATTAAAATCAAAGAAGTTGTTACTTTTTTTACATCATTCTTAGTTGCAAAATTATAATTTGAATCATTTTCAAATTCATCGATTTTTTTATATAAATAAGGAACCAACGAACCATTAATTGCATTAACAATTAAAATCATCATCATAGAAATAGTATATGCTACACTATAAAAAGCGGCCTTATCAGTTCCAATCATTTTCCCAATCATAATTCGATCTGATTGACTTAAAACATAATTTGATAAATAATGTGGAATTAATGGCAAGTTAAAAGCTAATGCGTATTTCCAATATTCTAACGAATAAAACTTTTTACCGCTTTTAAATATTAAACAAAAGAAAAAAGCAGAAAACAACACCTTAGATAATACATCAGTATATACACGTGCTTCAACTTTATAGCTAGTACTTAAAACAGCTAAAACTCCACCACCCAAGCTAATTATTGTCATCAAAATAGAAACGGCAACATATTTCTTGTATTTAAAGTCAAATCTTTGTTTAGTTGACCAAAACTCTAAGGCTGGCATAAATAATAGTTCTAACCCCATAGCAAACATTAAAACAGGTTGCAATTCAAATATTGAAGACCACAACTGTGGATTGAACATATAAATTAAAATAAAAAATAAAGTTATTGTAGTAGTTAAACCTAGCTGTGTAGATGTGAAACTTGCTTTATCATTCTTATAAAGAAGTAAGCCCTTTTGATAACTACTCATAAATATATTTAACGATGTAAAAATAATTATAATACTATACCATGATTGGAAAATGGCAAATGTACCATACTGGCTTTCCGTCATTACTCTAGTAAAAATAGGTGTTGATAGTAATGCTATTCCTTTGTTTATAATATTACATATTGTATACCAAAATGAAGCCTTTACTGGTTCAGACAACTCATTATATTTTTTTAAAAGATTATTCATAAGCAACTAATGAAAACTTCCTTCTTTCTTTAGTGACAAATAGTGTTCAATATTTCTTGTTTTAAAAGGCAGAGCAGGATGTCCACCAGCTATTGAATAAGCAGGAATGTCCTTACATACTACAGATCCAGCTTGAATAATTGCGCCTTGCCCAATTTTAACGCCACCTAATATAGTTACATTATTTCCTAGCCAAACACAATCTCCAATTATTACGTCTTTATCAATAAATGTATCATCGTAAGGTATTTTATTACCTTCATAATTGTGAAATGATGTAATAATTTCACATCCAGATCCTGAATGAAAATAATTTCCTATTTCAACTTTTCCGTTTCCTAATATAGACATTCCATTAAAACATACATGTTCACCTAAATATGTTTTCGAATTTACAAAAGATTTACCACCTACATATAAACGTTCACCACAGGCTGCAGCTTTTTTTTTAATTTTTAGATGATAATACTTTTGACAAAACTTATTCTTTAAATTTGATACTAAACCCATAAATTATTCCTCCAATAACGAATCATAAACACCAAAATCAATATCATAATTCGAATGTGTCACTCTATCAGACTCTTTGGGTATTTTCATGTAATCTCCATAAAGATTTTTTAGATATTCATCATATTTTTTAAAGCCTAAAAATTCTACATCTTCAAATTTGTATTTAACAAAATCTTCGAACCATTCATTTTTTAAAATATCGCCTGGATAATCACTTGTTATACAATTCTTTGTTATTTGATTATTATACTGATTCATTAATTGTTTACGCCTTTTTTTTAATCTTTCTATAGAAAAGAAATGAGAAATAAATAACATACATTTATAAGAAATAGCATTTTTTTGTGTATCATCTCCATATCCACATTTAATCCATAACAAATTTTTTAAGATATGATTATACATAAAGAAAAAACGTCTTTTCATCGCCTTATCTGGTATATTATCATACGGAAAAATGTCGACGAATATTCCATGTTCTATTTGTACATTCTTTGAAAAATCCTCAATTATACAAGTCCCTTTTAATTGTATTTTAGCAAAATTAAAAGCATAATACTTTTCTGTATCTTCTGTTTGTAAAAAATATTTATTATAATCTAATTGTTCTTCACAGACTTTTAAAAACTTTTCATAATCTGCTCTAAGCATTCCAATATCAAAATCATCGTCCCAAGGAATAAAGCCTTTATGCCGGATTGCCCCTAATTGTGTGCCACCATTTATAAAATAAGGAATATTATTTTCATCACACAATTTTACAATTTCTTTTGCAATCATTAGAATTACATTCTGTAATTTTACTTTATTCTTATCAAAATTATTCATTAATTATTACCTCGCAATTTCACTATATATGGCATGTAAGCATAAATGCAAAAAATATAAAAAATATAAAAATATTCCATTGTGCTTTCAAATGTCATTACTAATAAATTTACTAAAATAAAGCATGTAAGCCAATAACGATTTTTTCTATCTTTAACTTTATTAACGCTATTAAATGAACTACATAAAAGAAAAATAAAAGGTATAAATAAAATCATACCGCCATCTAATAAAACCTGGAGTATCTGGTTGTGCATATAATTCATTCCTAAACCATCTCCGGTCCATGCACTCCAAAAAACTTTTATTAGTACTCCGTGAGAACCATAACCATAAATGAAATTATTGGAAATAGTATTCATAGCCTCTTTCCATATAAAACCTCTACCATTTAAAGAAAAACCAAATATTTCGAAAGCACTAACATTATTTTTAATGTAAAACAACATGACGAAATTAATTAATAGATATATAATAATGTAAATAATACTATTAATATTTAATAAATCATATAATTTAAACTTATATATAATAAAAAATATTACAATTAAAATAATAGAAATATAAGATGCACTCGTAAATGATAATAACATAGTACCGAATGACAGTAGTATTTGCCTTATAAATTTACTTCTACATTTATTAAAATACTTATATTCTATATATGATAATATAATAAGTAACATTCCAAGTTGTGCACCTGTTTGTACATGTCCTAAAAAAGTTAAATGATTAGTAATTGGAGCAAAATAATTTCTACAAAATAAAGGATTAAAAAAGGTTAAATTCAAAAAAAACAATAACGACAAAACATTGTTTGTAATTTTTATTAATCTATATGGGCTTGAAGTAAAATATTTATAACATAAAAAGCATAATGCTGGTGGAACAAATATCTTTTGTAACGTATCAGTAAATGTATTTCTACAAAAAAGCGTAATAACAAACAATACAAGAAAATATAAGATAAAACTTCCTAAAAAAGTATAATTATATATTTTCTTTTTAAATTTTATACATTCGACTATACAAATTAAATAAATTATTATTATAGAAATATATAACCATATAGTAAAAAATGTTTTATATATATGAAAGTATTCAGAAAAACCCTTAGGATAAACAAATGGTATAATTAGAAAATATATTAAACAATCTTTTAAATTAATTTTTAATTTTTTCACACCAAATCCTCCTATTTTTTACTTATACCAATAAACAAATTTTTCTGAATTATTGTTACTAATTTTTTTTGCTGGTATTCCACCAAGTGTTATACCTTCTTCATATACGGATTTAACCACAACAGCATTTGCACCAACAACACATTTATTCGCAATAACTACATCACCCATGACTTTACAACCAGAAGCAAAAAAAACATTATCTCCTATTTTAGGTGCTTCACTTCCACCTGATGCACCTATTGTAACACCTTCATGTATTCGACAATTCTCACCTATAACAGCATTTTGATTAATATTAATACAATTAATATGAGCTATACTCAATCCTTTTCCACAAACATTTGGTCCAATGGATATTCCCAACTTTACTCCTAGTCTGTGCCACTTTAATTTAGAAAAAAATAATCCTATTATTTTTACACAAATATTATGATTTGAATTATTTAACCAATACTCATATTTTCTTAACGCTCGCTCATATTTCCAAATTTCATCAGTGAATGGTCGTGGATACTTTCTAGTAATACCAAGTTGTAATTTATCTTGATCCATGTATTCTTTTAACTCATACTTACTTTTAATCATATTACATCAATTCTTTTAGTTCCCTTTCTAAATTATAAATAGTATTTTGAATACTAAATCTATTTGCTGTTTCAATACAATTATTTTTCATTCTAACTTTAGAATCCCTACTAAGATCAATGTATTTACATATACATTTATAGATTTGCTCTGAATTTTTTTCATCAGATACATATCCATTAATGTCGTTTTTTATAATTTCAGGAATACCTCCTACGTTATTAGCTATACAAGGAACACCGTAAGACATTGCCTCTACAATTGATATTCCGAAGACTTCTTGACATACTGAAGGATAAACAAATATATCGGTATCTATTAAATAATCACCAATATTTCTTTTGATTCCCATAAATTCAATCTCATTTACTAAATTCAGTTTTTTGCTCACCTTTTCGAGATCATCTCTATAGCTGCCATCACCAATAATCCAAATTTTAAATTTTATATTATTATCTTTTAATTTTTGTGCAGCGTGAATTAATAAATCGACGCCTTTTATTTTTTCTAATCTACCAATATAAGTGATTTGTATACAATCATTATTTTCAAATATCTTGGTATTAATACCAGTATCTATTAACTCAACACCGTTATAAACTACAGTAGTTTTATAAACATCAATATCAAATTCTTCTAAATAAGAATTTCTTCCAGCTTCCGAAACAAAAATAACTTTATCCGATTCTTTTAAAGAATATTTTATACATATTTTTGCAAATAAATTTTTAAGATTAGATCCATAACTATAATTAGTTTCTTTATCGAAACAAGAATGTATCGTCATAACAAATTTTTTTGTATGAAATTTCTTTGCCAAAGCTATATAATACGCATGCAATGCAATCGTACAATGGTGGGTAACAATAATATCTGCCTCATGCACTAATTCACATAACTTATCCCATCGTTTTTTTGAATATTTATTCGCTGAACAATCTACCAACGAAATGACACTATATCCTTTATCCTTCATTTCATTATATATTTCGCCTTCTTCAAATAAAAAACAAAATATATTTTCATATTTAGCATACTTAGCTATATTTGTACACAACTGTTCAATTCCACCAACACCACCAGCAGATAATAAATTTAATACTTTCATTCTATCACCCTATATATATTTGTTTTAATCTACCTACATTCTTGTTTAAATTGTATTTTGAATCAATTAATTTTGCATAAGAAGTATTTGAAGCTTTTTCTCTATTATTCGACTTACACATTTCAATTATATGTTGAGCCCAAATTTTTGGAGAACAATCCAAAGAATAACTTTCAACATTATTTGTTAAAATACATTCTTTTGTGATTGCATCAGAAAAAATACAGGGCAATCCATTAATCTGCCATTCTATTGCTACTAATGGTAATCCCTCGAATAGTGAAGGTAACAGCATACCATCCATAGCATTTAAATAATCTGCAACATTATCAATAGCCCCAGTAAATATAACATTTAAGCCTTTGCATTCTGTTTCAATTTCATTTTTTAAAGGACCGTCGCCAATCATAAATAATTTACATGTTGGTTCAATTTTTCTGATTTCTTTATAAATTGCAGTTAAAAACTTATGATTTTTTTGTTCAAAAAAACCACCAACATGCCCAATAACAATCTCTTTATCAATGTTATATAAAGAACGTATGCAATTTCTTTTATTTACATTAAATCTATATACATCAATATCACGTCCATTTGTTAAAACTTCGAACTTTTTATTTCCAAATAACCATTTACCCGCATCTTCTCCACATGCCAAGCCATCTGTGTAAAACATATTAAATATGGGTCTTAAAATTTTATCTGCTTTTACCTGGTTACATTTAGTGTTATGTGAATGAGCGATTCGCTTTTTAGATCCACCCAACCATGCTGCAACCATTTCAACAGCTAATGTTCCACTATTACCATGCGCATGTACTACATCAATGTTATTTTTACGTATAAACGCTATAAGAGACAAAAAATATTTGATTGTATTTTCTTTTCTAGATGGCATATAAACTACTTTACAACCCATGCAATTCAACTTTTCTTCTATTTTAGCTTCAGATTTAATAGTTGAAACAACATATATATCCAATCCAGATTTATCCATTGCTTCAAGGTAAGATGTAATCACACTAGTTATTCCATCATATATTAATCCAACTGTACTAATAATTAGTATTTTTTTCATATTCTTTTTCAATATATCCCTCTAAAACATACTATCAACTATTTTTTTTAAATTCTCACAAAACAATTCATTGTTATTGAACATACTGTTCCCCATGTTTGCACAAATTTCATCATAATTCTTAATTATTCCACCCAATTCATTAATATCTTCTACTGGAATAATAGTTCCCATTCTTTGAGCCACGTTTCTAGCAAATTCAACTTGATGATCATTAACATGTTCATCAAATTTCTTTTGTCTTGGCACAACAATTGGTGTTTTACCTATCTGAAGAGGCATTATAAAACTTGCTGGTCCTCCATGAGTTATCACAATACGAGCATCCTCTACATTTTTAATCATTTGTTTATATGGAATAAATTTATCCCATTGACAATACTTTGGTTCATATGTGCTATAACCAGTTTGTATAATAACATTCTCAGTAATCACACCATCTCTTTTTAGATTATCTATTTCTTGCACAAGTCTATTAAATGGTTGCTCATGCGTTCCTACTGTTACAAATATCATGATTTACCTCACTAGAAAATACTTCCAAGGTTTATTGCTTTTGGATATACCTTTTTTTGTTCATCCCATTGAACAATAAACTTATCTACAATTGGATATACCATCTTACCTGTCATTGTTGGTTTATCAATTCTGTCGAACACTTCTATATAAATTAACTTAGCTCCCATCATTTTACCTAAATAAAAAAACGGTACGGCTACGGCAGCACCTGAAGAGATAATTAAATCTGGTTTTTCTTTACGTAATACCTTCCACGCAATACGTGTATTTTTAATTAAAGCTTTTATACTTCTATTTGTTGGATAATAACAAGGATACATCTTTTCACCTTCTAATACACTTTTAGCATCCTCTTTATCAAATGTAACCCAAAAACGATTCTTATCCTTCCAAAATGGTTTCAACATATATAAATGTGTCAAGTGACCACCTGAAGACCCAACAAGACAAACCTTCATTTCTTTTTGTTCCATTTTATATTCCTTTCAATCATAAATTTAAACAGCACCCTTTTTACATACTACAACTAGTACTGTTTTTAATAGAATCTTAATATCTAAACCAAGATTCCAATTCTCTATATAATATTTATCTAGTTTAACTACTTCATCAAAATCTATAATTTCACTTCTTCCACTCACTTGCCACATACCTGTGATTCCTGGTTTTATAGCAAGTCTTGCAAAGTGTTGATATTCATATAGATTTGTTTCTGATATTAGAGGAGGTCTAGTTCCTACTATAGACATATCTCCTTTTAATACATTAAAAAATTGTGGAAATTCATCCAAACTCGTTTTACGAATGAATTCACCAATACCTGTTTTATGTGATCCATCAGGCATTACTTTATTTCCAATAACTCGAGGATCAAAATCAAGTTTAAACATTTTCCCATCTCCAAGCTTATTGTCTTTCATTAATTCTGCTTTTCTTTCTTCTGCATCTAAATACATACTTCGAAATTTATACATCTTAAATTTCTTACCATTCTTACCAACTCTTTCTTGTGAAAAGAAGATGGGTCCTGGACTAGCAATATAGATTGCAGGTCCAATAAAGATACAGATACCTAGTGTTAATATACATCCTAATAAACCACAGATAATGTCAAATACCCTTTTTAAGAATAATTCATTCAAAGAAGCATAATTTATACTTGTAGTAAGAACCGTGTAATCACCGATTTTTTCAACAAACTGTTTCTTACCAGGTGAATTCACAACCTTAGCTAAATTCATATGGACTGTAATACCAGCCAATGTTAATTGTTCAATCAAAGTATTTGGATATGCAATCTCTTTAGGTAAAACAATTAATACTTCATCTACCCATTCTTTACAAGCATACATAGCTACTGTTTCATTATTAGCTACGACAGAAACATTATTAATTTGATTTCCAATTAAATCCTTATCCAATAAAGCAACACCAACAATGTAATAACGAGAATAATTATTCTTCTCAACATTCTCAATTACTTTATCAGCAATAGTAGTAGATGTAACCATTAATAATTTTCTTCTTTTACCACTATTAACACCTTTTTTTATATGACTCTTCCACAGTTCTCTTACTATATAAATCAATATAAAATAAATACCAATTGTTAAGAATAAAATAAATCTCGAAAAGAAAACTCCTTTTTGAACAGTAAATAAATATAAAACAGCCAATAAGCAAACAATAAAACCATGTTTTAATGTTTTTACAAACTCTTGATAATGCCCTCTTTTTAATACACCCTTTAATGTACCAAAAATCAGTAAAACCATTAAATCAGCTACTTCTAATATGATAGCCATATTCCTATATAAGAAATTATTATATAGATGTATATTTCCATTCTTAATAAAATATGCCATCATAAATGCAATTTGTAAACATATCATATCCAGAATGATAAAATCGATATGCTTCAACCACCCATTTGCATTCTTTCTATACATAATACTCTCCCATTCCTATAAACATAAAAAAAAGCTTATTCGAATTTAACAAGTCTTAATAAGCAATGAAATATTAAATTTTAGATACACTACTCCCTACCCATAAATTAGTAGAAGATGAACGAATCAATCAAAAATGCGGTAAGCCAGCTATTTCTAATATCATCTAAATATATCATTTTTATTCCTATTACCTTACAACAGTCATACTTATTCCACAATAAAACTATTGCTTAATAATTTTATCCTATATATATAATATGTCAATTACCATTTAACAATTAAAATTTGAAACAATAAGCTTAAAAAATCAAAGATATACTTTACTTAAGCCAAATATTAAAAATATTAAGAAACAAAATAAATTGTATAAAATTTGCTTTACATATAGAATATTTTAGAAAATACAGATCACTATTTTTATAACCAACTAAATATAAACGCATACAGACATCTTAATGACTTCTTTATAATACAAAAGGGGTTGTAACGAATAAGTAAATTTTATTACTTATGGCGTTCAGCTCCTTTTCCGTCATATGTACACTATATTTTAAATGTAAGACTATGTATTTACAAAATTATTTTTTAATTTAACAATCTATCTTTGTCAATACATTAATATAAAAAGTTATCTATGTCATACAACAATAACAATGCATATTCATTTAACTATGTTTTTTTATTACATTATTCTTTTGGCTTTGCATCCTTTAAGAAGCTAAGTGCAATCATTACAATAACAATACCAATCGGGAAGGCTGCAATAATACTCACACTTTGAAGATTGTTCATCGAACTTTGTGCAAACAACAACGCGATTGGAAGTAGAATTAATAGGATACACCACATTAATTGAATGATCCAATTTGGTTGTGCATCTTCTTCTAATTCGTGATAGCAATAGCAAGAAGCTGTTAATGCGATAGAATCAAATGAAGTGGCATAGAAGGCAATCATTGTAAGTAAAACTACAACCATAACGACTGGTGCGCAAGGTAGTGTTTTAATAATATTGACAATCATGCCGTATAAGTCACCATTTTGTGCATATTGCGCCATAAAATCGGCCATACCTTGCATTTGTAGTCCCATAGAATAGTTACCTAATACAATAAAACTAATCAATGTAGAGCCAACACCAAATACATAACCACCTAGAATCGTTTGTCTTACAGTTCTTCCTCTAGAAATACTTCCAATAAAGAATGGAGCAGCAACACACCATACCATCCAATATGCCCAATAGTAAATTGTCCAGTTTTGTGGGAAATTTGTTGAGCGTAATGGATCTGTAAATGTACATAAGCCAATAAAGTTTTCAACCATTGTACCCAAAGAAGTCAATCCAGATTCAATAATATAACGGGTCTGTCCACCGAATAATAAGACAAAGGCTAATAGTCCAAAGAAAAGATAGATACATAGGTTTGCCAAACGACTAATTCCTTTAAATCCATGTAATAATGAATATGTATACACAATACAAGTAATGATTAAAATCACAATATTGATAGCTGTACGACTAATTGTTAAATGAAATAGATCTTGAATAATTGTAGCCATTAATGGTGTCGCAACACTAAATGTTGTGGCAGTTCCTGCAAGAAGTGCAAATACGGCTAATAAGTCAATGATTCTTCCTGGCCATTTGTCTGTATATTTTCCAAGAATTGGTCGACATGCCTCAGAATACTTTTGACGATTTCTCTTACGAACATGAAGCATAAATCCAAAGGCTACAGCTAATACCAAATAGAAACTCCATGGAATTAAACTCCAGTGAAATAATGGGTATACCCCAGCCCATTCTTGAATTGAACCCATTTCTTTAATATGTGGATCTGATGCATACATCACCCATTCAGAAAATGAATAGAAAAGAATGTCTGCAGCCAATCCACAAGTAAACATCATAGATCCCCAGGCAAAGAATGAATATTTTGGCTTTTCGCCTTTATTTCCTAAAACAATATCACCATATTTAGAAAAGGCAATATAGATGGATAGAATAAAAATGCCTAGTCCAATAACTAAATAGTAACTTCCAAATGTATCTCCAAAGAAGAATCGAATTTGACTTAATACAACATTTGACTGTTCTGGAGCAATAAAGAATACAACACACAATGCAACAATAATACATAGTGGTAATAATGTAATCATCCAATCGATTTTATTTTTCATTTTGAACTCCTTTCAAATACTTACTATATGAAGGATCCATCTGAACTAATTCATCCAATCCATCAATTTCTACAACATCACTCGCCTTCATGGGCATAACACCCAATTGGTAGTGATCTGGATGACAGAACATTGCCACATCATCCCAATAGATTTGTCGATTTTGTTTCACATCAAATTCTTCTTCCAAATCCTTTTTCAATTGTTGGCCATCTTCTGTATTCCATCTAGAAATACTATAAAGTTGCCAACCTTTTTGACCTCCCGTACGACTACAAGAAGTCACAATCCCATTTTCTACTTGTTGAAGCCATTCATTCGTTCCATTTTCAACATACACACTGTTGTAGCCCGAACGCTCAAACTCTGGTTTCAAGATATCGGTATTAAAAATCATTTGATCCCCATCTAAAATAATTGTGTTATCCAAATATTCTCTTGCGACATACAAAGAAGAAATGTTATTACATGTATCATAATATGGATTCTCAATAACTTTTAAACCTTCATACTCCTTCTCCAAACTATAAAACTGTTCTTTTAAATATCCTGCAACCACATAGATTTCACAAATGCCATTCTCATGTAAACCACGAATCACGGTATCAATCATTCGCGTACCATTTACTTTGACTAGTGGCTTTGGCGTTTCTAAAGTCAATGGACTCATTCGAGAGCCAAATCCAGCTGCCATAATAATCGCTCTTTCTACTTTGTACATAACTTCATTCCTCTTTCTTCTAACGCTTCTTTTACAATACGATAATACTCTTTGGCATAACGATACTGTTTTAATGAATATTCTCCAAATTCAACTCCTAAATTACGCTTATATTCACACCAATTGCTCCACAATAAGCCGCAGATAGCAATATAAGCATAAATTTTAATACGAACTAAATCTTTACATTGACCATCAAAGTATGCATCAATTAGTTTTTCAACATCTTCTCTGTCATATAGTGAATAAATCGCAAACATCGCAATATCAATATGCTGATCTTGCATACCGGCATATTCCCAATCAATTAAATACAGTTCATCATCAGAGAATAAGAAATTATCAGGAACTGAATCAATATGAGATAAACCCCATTCTTTTGGTTGTGCATCCACAAATTCTTTTAATTCATAAATATGAGCTTTTGTAGTTTTATAATCCCGATAAATACTAGGTATTCCCTGCCAATATGATTCATACTTTTCTAATTCCTCAAACACTTCAAACGTATGATTTACTTTTAATTTTTTATCATGAAATGCATGAAGTTTATTCATACACTTTGATACATCATTAAAATCCGTTGAATCACATGCATGTGCATTATGAATATATTCTGTAATCTTATATCCATTTTCTGGATTCATATAGATTACAGGATCACAAATATTTTCATCTTTAATAGCTTGATACACATCATATTCATGTTTACGATTGATCAACTTCTCTGTTCCCTCACCAGGAACACGCATAATATATCGTTTTGAATTCACTTCAAAACTAAAAGAACGGTTTGTCATTCCTTTTTTTAATGGTTGAATATTCACAATCTTTGAAATCTCACAACCAATTGTATCTTTAATAATATTCATAAGATCTGAATTTAAAATTTCATTATCCTCATCCAAATCTCTTAATTGTTCATACGTATTAATTTCATACGCATCATTAAATACATATGGAGAAACAATCATTTTATCTTTTACATATAACACATCTTCCCAGAAACAATGTTCATACTCTCTTTGTGAAGACATACTATAGATTCGTTTAGCAACAAAACCAGCATCATCTAATGATATGTAAGAAATACCAATCATTGTATCCCCCACTTCATTTAGCTTTGTCTTAACTAATTCATACTTTTTATTTAAACGAACTGAAGTATTATCTGTTTCCTGATTCTTAACCATATACCAAGAATATAATTCACATGCATTAAAAGGATTGGTTTCACACCAAATATCACAAGGAATAATATAAGTATTAATTAAATCCGACCCAACTTTTGCCAAAGAATGCAAATTATTCTTTTTCGCATAGTCCATATTACAAACCAATTTCACTTTATATTCATCAATTAAGAATTCAAATTCTTCTTTCATAAACCCAACCACAACCGTAATATCATACACATTGACTTCATGAAGCTGATGAATCAATCGTTCAATTAATGTCTCACCTTTTACTGTTAATAAGGCCTTTGGTACCTCAGTATTGATGGGAACCATTCGCATTCCTAAACCAGCAGCTAAGATGATTGCCTTTTTCGGTTTATATAAGTCGATTAATTTCGTACTCTTCTCTGTTAAATTCCATTCTTCATCCATATATTCTTCTTTCTGAAGAAACTGAATCGACTGATTTACTTTACCCAATGAAAAGCCACAAACATCAGACAATTGTCTTTGACTTATCTTTCCATACTGTTTTATTTTCTTTAAAACTCGTTTATCTATAATGTTCATATAATTATCTCTTTTCTGTTACGTGAACATTATAGATGGTTCATTTTATTTATGCAACCTTAACTTTGCAGAATTTGTATAACTAATAAATATTGTAAGTACCCATCTGATAACGTCTAGGAAATTTCAAGTCCTCTAGCCATGGCATATTGGTCCATGGAATCACGAATCATTATTCGAGTGACTACTCCTGACTGTGTAATATTATTCTTGATTTTATCCATGATGGATCTGTACTTTCTGTGATTAAATCTCTACTTGTATTCGCAATAATACAGAGTCAACATTCTTTTTGATACTCCATGATATACATGTAATAAATACTGATTCAAATTAGATATAATCTTATTCAAAAAATACAAACGATGATCTTCTTTGGCATAATCGATTTTCTCATTTATCACTTGTAGTCTGGTTTTAAGGATATTATAAGTTGTCTTTCCGTACGTATTCAATTTTCTTTCGTTAGACAATTTTACATATTGATCGAAAAATGCTTGAATTATATTTTCTGAATCAGAAGATACTTCATGTAGTTTGATATAAAGTGGATATTTATTTTCTTGCTCTGTTGCTTATCTGTACCTAATCCTCTTTTTTCATTATGAGATGGTGCACCAGTGTAGGCTACATCCGATTCGTAAAATGCTCGAATCCAGAGACTTCTTTGAATTCAAGTTCTTCATTAATATTCTTGCTTTTGTTTGTAGAAGACATGCTGTTTTGTAGTTAACTTTGTGCCACCTTCAAATTTGACGTTTACAAAAAAGAGCCTCACCTATTATTGGTAAGACTCATAAATTTTAGATATTACTTAATTTAATGACATTGCATAAATTTAATTCTTTTTTTCTTAATACGGAAACCCTACAATAAATTAAAGCGGTTTTTTCATATAACCCTATATTATTTTAGAGCACCCATTTTTTCGTCATATGTATTATAAGCATTTAAATTGTATAGTTTGCTCCTCCTATATACTTATTTATTTTCTTAATTAACATATTAATAATCACTACTAAACTTATAGTCATAAAAGACAAATACATTGGTGTAAGATTCGATACACCTGTTACAACTTTTGTTTCTGTTTTCGCAGATTCTTTATCTACTTTTGTTTCAGTGTTTATATTTATATTCTTATCAGAGGCTTCTGCATATTTGTTTTTATCTTTATTCGAAGCATTAACTGATTGTAATGGTTCTTTCTTTTCATCATTGCTTGGATGATTAGTTGCTTCTGGTTTTATTTGTTGTGCCTTGTTTTCTAAAATAGTGAACATATCATTCTCAATAATTTCATACTTATAATTTCTTGATTTACTTTTTGCGGTAAGTTTATAATTGCCAACATCTTCGCCAACTTCTCTTGTTAATATGTAATCATCTGTTTCCAATACTGGATTCTTTTCTCCAAAATACTTTTGATACTTATTTAATCTAAGTTGTACTGTTTTAGGAAGAATTGTTACTTTAAATGGAATGGATTCATAATAATTAGAATCTACACTAAAACTAACAATATATTCTCCAGCATTCTTTAATACAATTGGACTAATAGAATCCACTTTACTATCAATCACGATATCAGAACCTGTATAAACATATTCAACATCTGGATGAGTTATTGTTGTTTTAACTATTTCTACATCCTTCTTATTCTTTGGCTCGAATTCAAATTCGTAGTTATCATTATAATCTGTTTTAAAGTCACCATTTACATAAGAATTTAATATGAATTCATAGTCACCATCATACTCACATAAATATCGATTTAATTCTGGATCACCCTGTCTCCAATCCTTGTTATATCGCACATTCACGTGAACTATTTTTGGAGTTATTTCATAATCAATATAACTTCCATCCGAATAAATAGCTCGATACCTTCCACAATCCATTGGAGCTTCAGATACATATATACCATCATCAAGTAGGTAATATACAAACGCTCCCTTAATCTCTATCCTTTGACCCGTATATTCAAACGATAACACCTCCTCGTCTGCTTGTATACCAATTGGTACACAACACATAAAAAACGCCAATAATACACCTAATAATTTTTTCATACCCTTTTGTTCCTTTCTATAGGTAATACTTTATACTTACTATATCATGGAACATTTGGTAATTGATTCAAATTGTTAATAAATGCAAACAAACGATTGATTTGTGCAAACTTTTTATAACTGTATGATCATATTATGTTTTATATACAGTATTTTAATATTTCTTTTTCAAGTATTTCTATAACCAAAATTAGAGTTCAGCAATCACTGAACTCTAACTTACTATTTCTTCAATAATACATTTACCATGTTCACAATATCATGACCATAGCTTTTTAAAGTAGCCCAACCATATCCATTAGGATTTTCTTTTATTCCTAACCATTCAACATATTGAGCACTACCACGTTTCACTAGATTGAATCTTGGATCCACACATTGGTTTGTTAATGGGGATACTGAACCATAGGCTTTTAAATGTTGAATCTGAGCACGAATACCCATTCTGACATTACTAAAACTTGCTCCATGTACAGCACCAGTGGCACCAATACCCGCAAAATTATATTGGTTTGGAAGTACATCTCCACCATATTTCAAGAAACCTGTTTCTTTCATACATTGAGTAAATGCTACTTCTGCTCTTACACCTTCTGCTGTGGCTTCTTCATAGAAAATTTGTGCAAATTGGTTGATTGTACTAGCTCCACCTTTAGCTAAACAGCCATCATATTTATTCTTATATTTTGCATTAAACTTGTCATAACCATTCGCATTTGCATTATAGTAACGAACCATTTGAGCCACTGTAGTCTGACTTGTACCCATGATCTGCATTAAACTACCAGTTGCATTTGTCTTAATATATTCAAACACCCATTTTTGTGCATTTGTATTATTGGATTCATAGACTTGTAAATTTGAACTGTTACGTATATGTCCACCGCTAACATCTAATGCTGAACGTGAATTTAATGCAGATACAATCTTTAAATTTCCATACGAATCATAGGCTATTATCCATTTTTGATTATAGTTACTTGATTGTTTCTGTTGATTGATATTTGCTCCATTTCCACTTCCAGTTGCCGTTAAATACATTCCAGAACCAGCATTCTTAAACGAAACATAGCCTTGGGAATCATGAGTTACAATCCATTTTTGAGCATTTGTTCGATTTAAAGAATACAATTGAACATTTGCACCTGAATATAAACTTCCATTAGAAACGTCTACCGCATAATTTACATTCTTATTTTTTATATAATATGTACCATCACTCAATAAATTTTTATATGTACTCGCAAGAGAATCACATTTTTCACGATCACTTACTTGTTTCTCAAAATACCATTTTTGTGCATTTGTTCCATTACTTTGATAGATTTGAATGTTTCCGCCTGATCGAACGGTACCATTACTTAAATCCAATACATAATTTGAATTTAATGCTGAAGTTATTATATAAGCTGAACCACTCTTTTGAACAATCCATTTCTGCGCTCGTGTTCCATTAGAAGCATATTGCCATACATTTTGGCCTGAACGCACCGTTCCGTTACTAACGTCTAATACTTTTCCTGATTTAACATTTGTAAATGTAACATACCCTTTTGAATCATGACTAACCTTGAATACCTGAGCTTGTGTACCATTAGATGCCCATAGCTGAACATTAGCTCCACTATGAGTTGCAGCATTACTAATATCTAATGTATAATTCGAATTCTTTGATGTACGAATTTCATATATTCCATCTTTTAAAGTAGATGTATTATTACTTGCCAATTCATCTAATTTTTGTTCTTTTGTAACAAACTTACTGAACTTCCACTTCTGTGAATTAGTTCCTCTATAAGAATACACCTGAATATTGCTTCCATCCTTTGTAGAAGCATTTGCTAAATCTAACACATAATTCTCATTTAAAGCAGAGATAATCACATAGCCATTTCCATCTTTTTTAACAATCCACTTCTGAGCTCGTGAACCATTAGATGTATATTGCCAAACATTACCTCCGTTTTTTGCAATACCATTACTTACATCTAAAACCTTGCCAGATTTTGTGTTTGTAAAAGTAACATACCCTTGAGAGTCATGACTTACTTTGAATTGTTGTGCTTGCGTATTATTGTTTGTCCATAATTGAACATTTGCACCGCTGCTAGTAGAAGCATTACTTACATCTAAAACATGATTTGAATTAACTAAAGATGAAATGTTATATGTACCATCTACTAAAACATTACGATTATCTTTAGCTAATGTATCTAATGACTGATTTTTAAGTTGTAAACCAAGAGCACTTACAATACCTTTCGCATCCGCAATACCAAGTTGTTGTAACTTAGCATTTGAACCTAAATACTTATCAAACTCTTCTTTATTACTAATAAAACAATGTTCAACAATCAAACCTGTAATACCAGCTTCTTTGGCATAACGAATAACACCATAATAGTCCTTATCACTACTAGTCGGATCATAAGAAGTAGTACCATCCGTATAGTTACGAATCTTAATACCACGATCATATAAACCTAATGCAGCTAATTGACTTTGAATCGCCTTAGCTAGATTCTGTCCATTACTAGAAAGGTTCTTATTCCCACTCGTATTTGGATAATAAACTTCTGCACCTTTTGCAGCACTATTTGTAGCCGAATTAATATGAATACTAATAAAGTAAGAAGCACCTGCTTTTTTAGCTACTTCCACACGATTTTTCAAATCCATGGCAGCTTCTTCACTCAAACGAGTATCTGTAGTTCTTGTCATAACTACATTTACATCATATTTAGATAATTCTTCCTTACAATATTGAGCAATCTTTAAAGTTAAATCCGATTCCTTTGCCCCAAATGCAGTGGCACCCGAATCACTACCACCATGTCCTGGATCCAAACAAATTGTCATTCCACCAGTCGCATGTCTTGAAAACTCATCTACTGACATTGTAGCCGGTTGACTCGCAACGCCATTCACAATCTCTTCTTCAGCTTTATTTACATCCGTTACTTCAATAATACCTTCTGAACTAATTGAATCCTCTGTTAAATCCGGTAGTGTAGCATCATATCCATCATATTCTTGATCCACACCAAATTTAACATCCATTTCTAAATCACTAAAGTTTAAATAATAAGCTTGTCCATTATATACATAATGAAGTGTGGTAACACTATATTGTCCTTTTTCTTCTTCACTAAACACTCTAGAAAATTTAACTAAATTATCAACTTGTTCTGTACTTTCTAAATCAAAAGTCGTTCCATCCTCTTTTTGAATTGTCAATCTAAAATCAGAATACCCCTCTGCATTATTTAATGGAAGAACAAAGTTTTCTGTTTCTCCATTCGATAATACGGGATTATCGACTAAGAAATATTCCATCATATTAGAATCACCCAATTGCTCCTCTTCCACAACTGGCTCTTCCTTTTCAACAGGAACTTTCTCCTCTTCTGCAGGCACTTCATCTGAAGTAATGTTTTCTACATTTGAAGTTTCATCTGTGTAATCATCAGTTATATCTTCATTTTCTTCTGTTTGCGTTTCTTCTGCAATAGGCTCTTCTTGAGTTACTTCATCATCTGCACGAACTGTATATATATTAGTCATAGTTGATACAGACATAAATACACTTAATACGAGAGCCAAAAGTGGTTTTAATCTTTTATCCATTTTCTATCCCTCTTCTAATAAATCTATTTTAAATGAATATTTAAAATATTTCAATCTAACCAAAAAATAACCAGACACTTTTGTGCCTGGTTATAAAATTAGATTTTTGTTAGTTTAAATTTCTGAGCATTTGTGCCGTTGCTTTGGTATAACTGTATATTTTGTGTATTTTTTACAACACCAGTACTAATATCTAATACATAGTTTGAATTCAATGCAGAAATAAAAGTTAAACAACCATCTGTATTCTTTTTCGCAATCCATTTCTGGGCATATGTATTGTTAACTTCATATTGCCAAATATTAGCACCATTATTCACACTCGCATTTGAAACGTCAAGTGCTTTGTTAGATCCAATATTAATAAACGTAATATAACCTACTGAATCTTTCTTTACTTTCCATTTTTGAGCATTTGTGTTGTTTGATTGATGTGTCCATACATTAGCTCCATTTGATTTAGAACCATAACTTACATCAATTGTATAACTTGGACTCTTATAATTAGAAATGACATACGTTGTTTCTTCAATACTTGCATTATATTGTTTGGCCATGTTATCTAATTTTTGTCTTGGAGATTCATATTTTGTAAAATTCCAACGTTGTGCTTTTGTATCATTAGAAATATAAGCCTGAATATTAGAACTATTACGAACTGTACCTCCACTTAGATCCAATACATAATTCGTATTTAAAGCAGACATAATTTTAAATCCATTGCTTGTTTTTAAAACAATCCATTTTTGTGCATATGAATTATTAGAACTATATTGACTGATGTTTTGTCCACTTTGGGCAACCCCATTATATAAATCAATCACTTTATTTGAACCAACATTCATAAATGTTACATATCCCTTAGAATCATGACTGACTTTCCAACCTTGTGCACTTGTACCATTATATTGATATAGTTGAATATTAGCAAAATCATTCTTGGCAGCATTACTAACATCCAATACATAAGATGAATTCAATGAAGAACTAATATAATATGTACCATCAGATAATAGGCCAGCATAATCTTTTGCCATTTGATCCATTTCTGCACGAGTATTCTTAATTTTTAATAACTTCCAAGACTGAGCTGCTGAACCGTTATTTGTAAAAATTTGAATAGGAGTACCATTATCAGTTGATGCATTGTTCATATCAACTACAAAATTATGATCCCACGCAGATGAAATCACCCAATTACCATTCTTGTTTTTTGTGAAAATAAATTGCCCTGCTTTTGAATTTGAACTTACACCTTGGACTAAGCGATTAAAGTTTGACATTGAATTCCAATTTGTTGTAATACCTAAATATAAACCAGAACCTACATTTTTAATTGTATAGTATCCATTTTGATTTTTAGTAATTTCATATTGTTGAGCAGCAGTCGCATTCCAATCCCAAATTTGAATACCAGCGCCATTTGATTTAGAACCATCTTTTACATCTAATACTTTATTGTTGTTTTTAGATGAAATAATTTCATAAGTTCCATTTACCATTTCATCCTTAATAATGTCAAAAGAAACATTCAATTTACCAGTAAAGGCATTAATACCAATAATCGTAGCTGTACCTTTACCAAGTTTTACATTATTTGAATAAACAACTTTATAATCTCTACCTTGAACCAACGCTGTATTTTTCAATGAAAGATTTACTTCTGGTTCAACGTTCTTACCTGTATAATATACATTTCCTACATGAGCATTTCCCTTAGATACATCTAGATATAAATTTTGATCTCTAAGTTTACCTAACGAGAAGAATGGACCACCATTCTTTCTATCACTACTATCCCATGATGGATGATTGAAGACCTCACTAATATGTACACGACCATTACGTGAACTTGTATATGGATCATATACTGTTGTATAGCCCTGTGCATCTAAACCGAATAATAATATTTCATGCGTTACACCATTCCATGGACAGAATTTTCCGCCACCAACAGCAGCCGCAATCATATTCCCCTTTAATAATTCTTGTTTAGCTGATTCTACATTTAAATTATTCTTATAACTCAAGCCAAATTTATTCGCAACAAACTGCCAAGACTCTCCACCAGTACCAATGGAACTTGTGTTGAAGTAACCAGCATTATGTAAAATTTGACCCACTTGATTAGGCGTATAGTTTGTACCATTGATTGTATTTACAATCATAGTCACTGTAGTAGGAACACATCCTGAACCACCAAAATAATAATTACCAACGACATTCCAAGCCCATCTGCCATCATTTTGACAATAGTAAGAAACACCTTCCCAACTCGCTTTAGTAATAAAGCCATTGCTATCTGTGTTATAAGTTACTTTATCAATTTTGAAAGTACCTGTTTGTCTTCTTCCAAGATTATCATAGTACTTAGCACTATTCCCCATATTCACAAAACCAACAGATAAACTACCATCTTCTTTGAAGTTGTACCAATATCCATTTGCCTGCTTTTCGCCAACACTCTGCAATCCTTTATCGAAATAATAAACTTTCCCTTTTAAATTTATCATTCCACTATAGGCAGCCCCATTCTCTAAGTAGTAGTGTAATTTACCATCTTCTTTTCTTAAAGAATATACGGCAATACCCGTTTCTTGATCATGAAGAACTTGTAAACCCGTCTGCATCATACCAGATTCATTAAAGTAATAAGAATCTGTACCAATTGTTTTAAAACCAGTTACCTTATTACCATTCTCATCAAAATAATATTTTTGACCATCAATCTCTGCAAAACTATTCGTAACATAAGCCCCATCTTTAACATACTGTAAAGAATCACTTGACCAACCCTCAGTTAATTTAGCACTGGTATCACTACCACCACCAACTGTCGTAGTTTCATTTTCATCTTCTTTTGGAACATCTGTTTCTTCCGTGTTTTCAGGAACATTTGTTTCTTCAGTGTTTTCAGGAACATTTGTATCTTCAACTACTGCATCAATAACATTTGTTAAACCATCCTGATTTTCTACAGGTGCAGTCTCTTTTACAGGCTCAACACTTGTTTCTTCAGCATGAACGATAGTATCTGCAAAATTATAACTCATAACCGCTGCAAGAACGGCAAAACCAACCTTAGCAATATCTCTATTATTCATTATGTATAACCCTCCATGAGTTATATTTTATACCGATATTGGAAGCGTTACAATTATCTTTTGTTACAAAAATAAAAAGAAAGAGAAATCAGTCTCTTTCGTTTGCATATATCTGTAAAGTTCTTGGATAATTGTCTATATGAGCAACTAATGTTGACTCTCCTTCTTCACCATCTAACGTCCAAGCCAATTTTTCAGTGGATTCAATCGTAATGGATTTAGCTCTATATCTCTCTACATACTTCATGTTTAATTCAGGATGCAATACTCCTAAAGGATAATTATATAACTCTAATAAATTAGGCGTATGTTCTACCAATATAATATCAAATACACCATCCTTAAATGTATTATCATCTTGCTGAACCATTTCAAATCCAGCAACACGATTCCCATTAATGATCAATCCAAACATTAAATCCTTTTCAAATTTCTTGCCATCCATATTCATCTTTACATGATACGGATGTAAGTTCGGTATTTCATGCAAAGCCTTAATTATATAAGCCATATTCCCTAATTGCTTCTTTAATTCCTGCTTTGTTTCATAACTCACATTACAAAACGCTCCAAAACCAGCCACATAATTAAAGTAACGAGAATTCATCTTACCCACATCAAAAGACTCTACATTTTCTTTACAAGCAATCTTTGCGCATTGCAACATATCATTAGTAAGACCAAAGTTTGTTCCAAAATCATTCATAGTACCCGTGGGAAAGTAAGAAATGATTGGCTTATGTTCTAACTTCATCAAACCATTTGTAGCCTCATTCAATGTACCATCCCCACCAAATACAGCTACAACATCATACTTTTCACCATACTCTTCAATAAAGTGACAAATATCCATCTGTTTTTGAGATACATATACTTCCATTTGATAATTATGAGATGAGAATTCATTTAACACATCTAACAATTGACCCTTCGAGTTTTTCTTGCCAGAATTTGGATTGATTAATAGCAATACTTTCTTTCTCACCACTAATCCTTCCCCTTTCCATATAAAATATATTTATCATAATAATTCGAATGACGAGTCAATTCCTTATCAAACTTTTTGAAACCAAGCTTTTCAACTAAAGTTGGAGTTTCAGTATATAGATTTGTACCTAATCCAAGTCTATCCGAGTTAAACGTAACACCAAGACTTGCCAATGTAGTTGGGAATAAATCATATGTCGTAATTTTACGTGAATTTTGTGTTGTTGGCGTTGCAGCCGAATTAATAATTGCATAATAACACTTACGATTATATCCAGACTCTTCAATATCCTTAAACCAATCTGGATCCATACTCTTATGATCTCCAGCCAATACTATTGTCGTATTTTCATACCAAGGCTGTTCTTGTATCCATTGTACTAATTCAGTAACATGTTTACTAGAACAACGGATTACATTAGAATATCTATCTCCATATAAATCTATGCATTCACTACATTCATATCCTGCAATAAAATGCGTATCAGCAGTCAACATAGTGAAATTAAATGGTTGATTGGATGATGCAAGTTCAGTTAACTCATTCTTAGCGTATTCAAACAGCTTAATGTCTTCAAAACCCCACCATTCTCTATAATCTTTATCAATCCAGCCTTTTTCAATAGCCGTATTGTAATCGACAATATTGTAATTACCATGCTGTTCAAAATAATACTTTCTACCACCAAAAGCAGCATCTGAGCCAAGTAACAACTCATTCTTATATCCATTTTTTTCAAGTATTTGACCTATAGAGTAAGTTCCCGGTAAAAAACTTTTATCACTAATATATTCATTACCTTCCACTGGAATATTTAATGGCACACCACTTGTTTGTCCAACCATAGCTGCAACTGTCCATCCAGACATTGAAGGTACCAAGAAGCCATTGTTATCATTGTTTCCATTTGCGAACGTTAAATTATTGTCAGCTAATTCTGTAAGCTCAGGAATCCTTGATTCTTCAAACGCTCCACCATGTTCCAAATCTTCATAAGTTGTTTCCATGGATTCCATGAAAATATAAATTAAATTTCTTTTTTGTTCAGGAAATGTATACTTAACATTTTCTGGATTCACATAATATTCTTCATATAATTTAGATGGGTGGGAAACATTATACCAATATTGATCTATACCAACAGCATAGATACAATCTGTTATTCCAAATCCATATATAAATAAACAAGCTACTGTCGTAATAATTATTAAAACGTTATTACGTACATGTTTAAATTCTCCATGTTTTATATCACTACTAATTTTCCAATCTTTAATAATGCAACAAATTAATAAAATGCCTGATACAATACTCGGAATAGGTAAACAATAATCTATAAAACTAGACAAAAAAGAAGTGTCTGTGCCTTGCATAGGCACCATCATATGGAATAATACTTGTTCAAAAGGAATATCCCCAAAAGTTAAAGGTACCCATTCAGCAACTTTAACTAACAATAAGCCTAGAAACACTAGTAAAACTGTTAATACGGAAATTATTCTTCGTCTTTTCATAGTTTGACCATCCTTTAACTTAAATTTTACACTTGTAAAGTATAACATAAAAAAGCCTTAAAATAAGGCTTACTTTTGAACAAAATTTATTTTTTGTATAAAAATTAATTTAGCTTTTTCAAAAAGCACGCTTAAGATTGTACAAAGGCATAAAGTCCATATAACAATCAATAAAGCATTCTTTGGTAAACACGCTATCCATTGTAATCGACATTCTCCAGTAAAAAACATAGAATGTAAAAACCAAATGTTCATACTGTGTTTTGAAAGTATTGAAATTGTCTTTGCTTTTTTATTTACTTTTCGTGTTATATAAATCAAACTGAATATAAACACTGAAATCATTAATGTTTCAAGGAAATATCCTCTATACCATCCATATTTAGAACGAATAATGATTATTAAGACTAATACTAAAGCTACTATAAAATTAATTATGTATTTATTATATGCAGATAAACTTGTTTCTAGTTTTTCAAACACATGATTTACTGCAATAATGTAACCAACTAATACAACACCAACATAGAAAAATAAATCACAGTTGTTAATAATAATAAATATTTCTCTTCCTGTTCGTAGAAGCAAATCTAAATTTTTATTATATAAATAACCTGAAACTAAAAAAATGAATATAATTTGAAAAAGCCATAATTTTGATTTTTTTATTTTAATAATCAAACCCGCTAGTGCCATAATGATAAAATAGAAAAATACATACCATGCAAAACTAACGCAAACTTTACCATCCATCATAGTCAAATGTAGGCCAAACATGTTAAATAATATTTGTCTGTATGGAGGTAACTCATTTAATACAAATCCAACAATTAAAAACAACAATGCTATGATCCAATAGTTTATAAACAAATTTTTTACTTTATCAAAACGATACTTTATACTCTTATATTTATCTGAGTTGTAATACATAGTATAACCTGTAATAAACGCAAAAATTGAAACACAAATTTTGGCAAATTGCCCAAAAGATTCACAAACATTCCAATTATTTATTATCCAATAATGAATGTCGCTCTTTCCTGCAAACCATATAGGGAAAGCCCAGAAATGATGAAACACCATTAAAACAATCGCAACTGCTTTTAAAAAAGTCACATCATCTCTAGACAAAAATTGTTTGTTCATTGTTATCCATCAATTTCTTTCAAATAACGTGCCAATGCATCCTGCCAAGTAGGTAATGCTTTAAATCCATTTTCTACGAGTTTAGATTTCTCCAAACGAGAATTAAATGGTCTTGCAGCCTTTGATAAACCATACTCTTCTGTCGTTACAGGATTTACTTTCGTTGTATATCCAGCTTGTTTAAAGATTTCACACGCAAAATCATACCAGCTTATATATCCACCTTCATTAGTCGCATGATAGTAGCCATATTTATCGGTTTCAATCATGTCTACTAATAATCTGGCTAAGTCAAATGTATAAGTTGGAGTTCCAATTTGATCATTTACAACTCGTAATGTATCAAATTTCTTTCCCACATTTAACATGGTCTTAATAAAGTTATTTCCATTCTTTCCAAATACCCACGCAATACGAACAATAAAATACTTAGATAACGTATTTGAAACAGCTAGTTCTCCACCAAGCTTAGTCTGACCATATACATTCAACGGTTTATAATCCTTACAATCCGGTTGCCAAGGCTCTGTTCCTTGTCCATCAAATACATAATCAGTAGAAATATAGACCATCTTCGCATCTACTTCTTTACAAGCATCCGCAATATTTTGTGTTCCATCCACATTAATAGCTTTTACCTTAGCCTGTTTATCTTCATCCTCTGCTAAATCTACCGCAGTCCATGCTGCACAGTGCACAACGACATCTGGATTCACTGTTTTAATTGTATTCATTACAGCTTCTTTGTTTGTGATATCCAAAGATACATATTCAGCTGTAGTTACATAAGAACCATCCTGAATACCACTATAGCTTTCAGCTAAGTCTGTACCTACACCAACATATCCTCTAGAAGCCAATTCATTCATTACATCATGACCTAATTGTCCAGCCACACCTGTCACAAAAATCTTCATAAGAAAACCTTCCTTTCATTTAAGAAGAAAAGCTAAAGATTATTCCTTAGCTCTTCCTTTTTCTACATACATCTTTTCAAAATAGTTTTGGTATTCACCACTAATGATGTTTTCCCACCATTCTTTATTGTCTAAATACCATTGGATTGTCATTGGAATACCTGTATCAAATGTATATTTTGGTTTCCATCCAAGTTCTGTTTCCAACTTCGTAGGATCAATCGCATAACGCATGTCATGACCTTTTCTATCTGTAACATAAGTAATTAAGCTTTCAGGTTTGTTTAATGCATGT
The DNA here is from genome assembly GCF_024460475.1 of Holdemanella sp. MSK.7.32. GTDB lineage: Bacteria > Bacillota_I > Bacilli_A > Erysipelotrichales > Erysipelotrichaceae > Holdemanella. The sequence goes on from NZ_JANFYN010000013.1 coordinate 47,012, forward strand.
AATACAGTCTTCACAACTTCTAAGTTTGTTCTTTCGTTGTGGCCACCTACATTATAAACTTCACCAACACGTCCCTTACGAACAATTAAGTCGATAGCTACACAGTGATCATATACATGTAACCAGTCACGTACGTTTTCACCAGTTCCATATACTGGAATTGTTTCATCATTTAATGCACGAGAAATAATTAATGGAATTAATTTTTCTGGGAAATGATAAGGACCATAGTTATTTGAACAACGACTAATTGTTACTGGCAAACCATACGTTCTGTGGTATGCAAGTACAAACAAGTCAGCACTTGCCTTCGCACTTGAATAAGGACTTGAAGTGTGAAGTGGAGTGTTTTCAGTAAAGAACAAGTCAGGACGGTCTAATGGTAAATCACCATATACTTCGTCTGTAGATACTTGGTGATATCTTTGAATACCATACTTAACACAAGCATCTAATAATGTTGTTGTACCCATAACATTCGTTTTTACAAAGATTTCAGGATCTTCAATACTACGGTCAACATGACTTTCAGCCGCAAAGTTGACAACGACATCAAACTTTTCTTTTTCAAACAAATCCATGATAAATTCACGATCTGCAATATCACCCTTGATAAACTTATAGTTAGGCTTATCTTCTACAGGCTTACAAGTCTCTAAGTTACCTGCATACGTCAATTTATCCAAGTTTACAATCATATCCTCAGGATATTTATTTACCATATAATGTACAAAGTTTCCACCAATGAAACCAGCACCACCCGTTACTAAAATTTTCATTCTTTTATTCTCCTTCATATACAAATTGATTATTCGATTCCTCTAAAGTAGGACCAATCTGATCTTTTTCACTCAATACAGGCTCAATACCATTTAACAATGAACCCCAATCTACATTACAAGTCGGATCATCATAACGCATACCACCCTCAGATTCCTTGTTGTATACATTATCGACCTTATATCTAAACTCAACATTATCCGTTAAAGTTAAGAATCCATGCGCAAATCCCTGAGGAATAAAGAACTGTCTATGATTCTCTTCACTCAATTCAACACTTACCCATTGACCAAATGTTGGACTTCCCTTACGAATATCCACAGCCACATCAATGACTGTACCCTTCGTACAAGAAACCAATTTACTCTGTGCATAAGGCGGATTTTGCCAGTGCAAACCACGAAGCGTACCCTTTTGAGCACTAAAAGACATATTGTCCTGTACAAAATCTACTGTAATACCCATCTTCTCATATTTAGGCTTCGAATACGTCTCCGTAAAATACCCTCTATGATCACCAAATACATCCGTATCAATAATCAATACTCCAGGAATCTTTGTTTCAGTTACCTTCATCACTATACCCCCCAATTACTTAATATACTTACGATCCATGATCTTCTTCAAATAAGCACCATACTGATTCTTCTTATAAATTTCATACGTAGCTGCCAATTCTTCATCACCAATCCAACCATTGTCATACGCAATCTCTTCAAGACACGCAATCTTACGATGCTGGTGCTCCTCAATTGTCTTCACAAAATTTGTCGCATCCACTAAAGACTCATGCGTACCCGTATCCAACCAAGTAAATCCATCGCCAAGTAAAGTGACATTCAATTCACCATTCTCTAAATAAATACGGTTCAAATCTGTGATTTCCAATTCACCACGAGCACTCGGCTTTAAATTCTTCGCATACTCAACCACTTTATTATCATAGAAATACAATCCAGTTACCGCATAATTTGACTTAGGATGTAAAGGTTTTTCTTCAAGACTAATCGCCTTACCCTCAGAATCAAATTCTACAACGCCAAAACGTTCAGGATCCTCTACATAATAACCAAATACGGTAGCCCCAACTTCATTTTCAGCCGCTGCACGAAGACGTTTCGTCAAACCATGACCATGGAAAATATTATCACCCAAAATCATCGCACAACTATCATTACCAATGAACTCTTCACCCAAAATAAACGCTTGGGCAAGTCCATCTGGACTTGGCTGAACCTTATAAGAAAGCTCAATACCAAATTGATGACCATCACCCAATAGCTCTTTAAAACGAGGTGTATCATCCGGAGTTGAAATAATTAAAATCTCACGAATCCCAGCCTGCATTAAAATAGACATAGGATAATAAATCATAGGCTTGTCATAAATAGGAAGTAATTGTTTACTAGTCACCTTAGTCAAAGGATACAAACGAGTACCACTACCACCAGCTAAAATAATACCTTTCATAATAGATCCTCCATAATTAAATCAATTATATCACACATATAAAATAAACCCTAACATAACGTCAGGGTCAAGAATAATTGTACAAAAAATTGTTTTAAGCTAGAATGTAATTACGAGGTATACAACATGAAAACGGTACTAATCACAAATCTTTATTTACAAAAATACACAGGTTCTGAACTTCACGTTATAGACATAGCCAATGAATTCAAAAAAAACAATTATGACGTTACTATAGCTGTATTTTCTAAAAGCTATCCCTTATTAGCTGAATGCGAAAACTTTAAAGTTGTTGAATTATCAGACAAATCTCTAGATAATACAAAATTCGATATTTTATTCATTCAACACTACCCTACATTAGACTATTTGAAAACTCACTATCATATTCAATATAAACATCTCATCATTTCAAAACTTTCTTCTTTTAACGGTTTTGAAACACTGCCAGACGAATATAAAACAGCAGACTTAATTTCTGTAGTCAGTCAAGAATGTAAAGAATCCATTTCAAATCTTACGGATAATATCTACGTCTTTAAAAACTCAGTATCTGATAACTTCTTTTCATTACCAAAAAGAAACACTTATACTTTAAAAAATATCGCAATTATTTCAAATCACGTTCCAGAAGAACTATATGCATTAAAAGAACAATTAAATGAATATACTGTTCAAATTATCGGTGCTGGTAACACACCTACGCTAGTAACACCTACAATCCTATCCAAATTTGATTTAGTCATTACTATTGGTAGAACTGTACAGCAATGCTTTGCCGCAAGAATTCCAGTATACGTATATGATCACTTTGGTGGCCCCGGATATATTACCAAAGAAAACATCCAGAAAGCTCAAGACTTTAACTTCTCAGGCAGAGGATTTAATAAAAAACAAACACAAGAAATCTTTCAAGATATCATAAACAATTATGAAAATAATTTAAGTAATTTATCTTACTTGAATGAATATGCCCAAGAAAACTTTTCTTTAACCAAAACATTCAATTCGATGTTGCAAATCGTTACAAATCATACAAGTAATGAATTCAAATCTTTAAAGCCATACAATGAACTAGAAAACATTCGAATTCAAACTTATTCTGAAATGATGCCATTTACTCCATATATTCATACAGACTATCTAAATGAATCACAATTCTATTACACAGACGAAACAAATGAATTAAATGAAAATAACAGTTACTCTTGGCCTATCACAAATGGCTACACAATAGAAAGACATTTCAATATTTCTAGTAATGAATATTTTAGATTTGATCCAGCAAAGAAACCTTGTAAATGTAAACTGGTAGAAATCATAGTCGATGACAAGAAACTAAATTTAGCCAATGTAACTAGTAATAGTATCCATAAAGATAGCTCATTTGACTACTTTCTGACTAGTGATTCAAATTATACAATTTATTCTAAAATTACAAACAATGTTTCTATTAAGTACCTCGTACAACCACTAACTTATGTGGATATGGAAATGATAGTAACAGAAAAAAACAGGGAAATGAATGAGTTAGTATTAAAATGTAATACACTATATGACAAAGCTCATCCTATTCAAACTTTTAATAAAAAAAGACGCAATAAACATAAATAGTGTTTTACAAAGTCGTTCTCTAAAAAATCGATGTGAAGTGTTTGGCAGATTGCTTTATAATTGCTTATGGCCCCAGACAACTGTTGTCTAGGGCCATTTTATGATTGATTTGATTTCTAGTAAAAAAGTCATAGACTCCCTAAAGCTTTTGGATTATACCAACATATCACTTTTTTGATAAACAGTGAAACTTCATGCATCACCTAATTAATTTTTCCATTTTTTTCTTCTCTTTTCTTAAAGAGTGTTTATTTAAAAAGTCATAATACAAAATTTTAATAAAGGACAACTGATATACTGAATTGTAGAATTTATGCACTTTATATTGAACACATGATTTATAGTAACTAAATTCATCTAGAGCATTACAATTTTGCATTAATAATTCTATATTTTCATTTATAGCTATAATATCATTCTTCAATTCCATATAAAGCGAAGGATTATATAGTTGGAAAAAATATAATTTTTCTTTTACTTGAGATAAAGAATCTATGCAATCATCATAATTATCATACGAGCATTCTTCTAAAAGATGGTATATTTTTTCGGGGAATTGCTTTAATAAATCATCTTCAAATACTTCCTTATACAAATTTTTTGTTTCATCAACTCTATAAATTTTTCTTGTAGTATACAAAGCAAACACAGAAACAATAAACGACATAATAGCAATCATAGAATCTAAACCAAATTTTTGAGTATTGCCAATAGTATTCACCACATATTCAATCGTTTTAAACTTAATTAAATTCATTCGATAATGATCCTCTAAAATTTAATATTTCTATTTAATCGTTCTTGTAACATTTCGTTATCAGACTTCAAAGTAATAAGTTGTAGAACTTTTTCTTTTCCATATTTATTTACCAAATCTTTTATCAATCCTTGAATAAAAGAAATTGAAACGCCTTTTATCTGAATAGGAAAATATATTTCATTCTCTTCATCTAATTTTAACTGATCTTTTATTTGTTTTAAATATACTTCTTGCCCATAGGGATTTCCTGCTATATGAGAAAGAGATTTATCAAAATATAAATTAATTTTATTCATCATTTTTCTCCTTGCTTGTTATTAAATTCAAAGAAAAAATAGTTCCTCCAAACGACATATCTGATTTTCCTAACGACTCTTCAGCAGGGATTGCAGATAAATAATCATTTTCTTCATTAAATCCGATAAAAGTTTCGTCTTTTGGTTGAATAAATTTTTCTATTAAAAACAACACTTTATTACCTGTTAGTATATAACAAAAATTATTTTCTGTCTTACCTAAAATGTTATAAATTATTTTTAACAGCCCAGTTCCTCCTGTATCCGATTGATCTAGTCTTGATGATACACCCTTCTGAAACGCAGAAACCATATAAAAATATTCTTCATCATATCTTATAAAATACTTGTCAGATACAATTTCCCCAAAATGGTTTTTATGATTTTGTTTTGCTTTATCCAAATATTTAACTTTAATCCTTCCTTGCTGACTAGCCTGTAAAATATTCTGATAAAACAAATTTACAGATACATTTGAAACCACAATTGATAAAATGTTTTTCTTTTGTCTTTTTTTATCTAGTCCATAGCCACATTCTATAGTTAAAATGCAATCTTCTTTTGTATGTTCTGTAGCATTAGAGCATAATTCTCCAATTACTTCTACACAGTCTTCTATATACACTTCATCTTTCAATTGACTTTGTAAAAAATTATAAGCATCAGTTGAAACATTGTTTATTTTTTTATTTACATTCTTATCATTTTTAATCAACTTTCTATATCTATGAAGATTCGTATAAGGAGCTTCTGATTCAAAATTATGTATGTAATCTTTACGTTTCAAAATAAAACTTTGATTTGAATTTATAAAGTCACCAACTATGGATCCATCTATATAACTTTGAGAGTATTTTATAACACTAGGTCTAAATCTAATAGATACTGAACAATCACTATATTTTAAAAGAAGATATATAATATATTCAAAAACAACAATAGTTGCTAAATCTTTGATTATTTTTGCTTTTATTTCAATTCTTATTTTTCCATTTATTTCATGACTAATAATATACTTCACAGGCATTGCTAAATCATTCATTGCCTGTGCATCTAGAGAATCCCCTTTAATTTTTATTTTATATAGATTTCCGTACTTTTTTGAATATAACGGATGGGCAAGCCCATCCAATACGGTAAAATAAGTCCAGTTGATA
>NZ_JANFYN010000129.1 GCF_024460475.1 Holdemanella sp. MSK.7.32
TTTTTTTCAACTATTTTAATGCTTCCGTTATCCTTGTCGATTTCAAAATCAATGCCTTTTTTAAAGATCAACATACGTCTGTTTCTGAATCGTTCCCAGTTGCGATATCCATTGGCTGCTTTCGTAACTAATTTAATAATCACATTACAATTCTCTGACAGTGCATTGTTGATTCTTTTCTGTTCTACAGTAATTTCTCCTGTGTCTTTTGAAACGATACAACAGTGATTATACGCGTGTTTCAAAACAAAATGATCAGAGTTTCATTCATACAATCCTGAAAGACATTTATATCTGAATGAAGAACATAAACGTACAGTAATAATCTTATATTTTAATAATACAGTATATTTATTATCTTGAAAATAAAAAAATATGTAGCTGCAGGCACTAAAAACGCCCCAAAA
>NZ_JANFYN010000130.1 GCF_024460475.1 Holdemanella sp. MSK.7.32
TTTTTATTGTATATAGGCAATTTCCAAAATGAAATTGTCTTTTTTTGTATATTTTGGAGGATTTATTGAATTTTTTGATGGCTTTCTTCTATATTTTCCTCTCCAAAGGGACATTTTCTTCAGATTATGGCACGCAAAAATCAACCAAGCATTCTGTTGGTTTTTCTTCAAGCCTTTTAACCTTGTGAATCGTAGTCCATTGTTTTCTTTACAGTCCGCAAATACTCGTTCAATGGTTTCTTTTCTCTGTGGATAAATTTCTTTCCATTCCATAGTATGACGGATCTCATCGGCATATTCTCTAAACTCTTCCCATAGGTGACGTTCGATAACTTTTGTCATGTTCTTACTCTTTGTACATTTGTTTCTAAGAGGACAATCCTTGCAGTCTTTTGGATC
>NZ_JANFYN010000131.1 GCF_024460475.1 Holdemanella sp. MSK.7.32
ACTCTACTCACGCACTACACCACTTTCTTTTGCCGCATCTGCAACTGCTTGAGCCACAATATCCGCAACTCTTGGATCTAAAGCGGAAACAATAATATGTTCACTATCCAGCATATCTTCTGTAATCATTGAACTGATCGCATAAACAGCCGCTTCTTTCATCGCATCATTGATACAAGTAGCACCTGCTTTTAATGCACCTTTAAAGATACCCGGGAAAGCCAACACATTATTGATTTGGTTTGGATGATCACTACGACCTGTACCCACAATATAGGCACCAGCTTCTTTTGCGTCTTCCGGTTCAATCTCAGGCACTGGATTAGCCATTGGGAATACAATTGCCTTTTCATTCATAGACGCAATCATTTCTTTAGATACGATATGACCTGC
>NZ_JANFYN010000132.1 GCF_024460475.1 Holdemanella sp. MSK.7.32
CAAGACATTGACGGATGTAGAATGGTTGGATTTAGAAGAATTAGAGGAAAAGGAGGATATTGAAATGTGTGAAGCTGAAAAGAGATGGCTGGAAGCAAAGTCAAAGGAATGGGAAGCTGAAGGGATAAGAAAAGGAATCGAACAAGGCATTGAACAAGGCATTGAACAGGGTGTAGAACTAGGACAGGTTCTTTTGTACAAAACTATGTTAAAGAATGGAATGAGTGTCAATGAGATTTCCAAGGTTTGTTCAATATCTGTTGAGAGTCTAAAACGCGTATTAAATAATTGATATGAAGAGATGAAAAATCTCTTCTTTTCCGTACGACAGGCAGTCGTGCTTATAGTTGATAATCAATCACCGATTATCAACTGTT
>NZ_JANFYN010000133.1 GCF_024460475.1 Holdemanella sp. MSK.7.32
TCAAAGATCAATTTAAAACTAACTAAAAAATCTAGTTATTTTATATTTTCAAACTTTTTCATAAATAATACTTGAATTTTATATAGTTAGCTCTCAACACTTTCACTCCAATTAAGTTCTCATCAATAGCGTTTTAATCGATTCTTCGCTCACTGAGAAAATGGATGCGATAGCTTTAACACTAAAACCTTTGTCTAGCATGGTTTGATAGACTTCAAATTGATTTAGTGCAATACCTTGTTCAATTCCTTGCCTGATGCCCATCTGGATTCCTTTGTTTGTTGATTCTTCAAACATTTCATCTAATGCTCTACACACTTTTACATCACCCTTTTCACTTTCCTGGTAGATATTCAATAACTCTTTGT
>NZ_JANFYN010000134.1 GCF_024460475.1 Holdemanella sp. MSK.7.32
TAAGTATTGATGAGAAGATTCCAAACTTTTCTACATGGTCTCAGAACTATATTCGCAGATATAAAGACTCAACTATATTTGAAGAGATATTTATGGAAATCTTAGAACAGGCCGTTGATTATGGTTTTGTCGATTTCACAACGGTATTTGGAGACAGTACGCATCAGAAGGCAAATGCCAATAAAAGAAAAAGTGTCAAAAAAGAAGTAGAGATCCTCAAAAAGAAATACGAAGATGATCTGTTGGTTGAAATCAACGAGGATAGAGAATGTATAGGTAAAGAGGCCTTTGATTCAATGGTGCATACAGAATATGTACATGATGAAGAAACGGGTGAAGAAGTAAAAAAAACTTCAACTAA
>NZ_JANFYN010000135.1 GCF_024460475.1 Holdemanella sp. MSK.7.32
ACGAATTGTACAATTGCCATTGGAGCTGCATCTCCACGACGGATACGTGTTTTTACAACACGAGTGTATCCACCATTACGATCTGCATATGCTGGTCCAATTTCATTGAATAATTTTTGAAGAGCTGTTGTTCCCTCTTCATCAACTTCTACATTACGAACATAAGCTGCTGCTTGTCTACGTGCATGTAAATCTCCACGTTTTGCTAATGTTACTAATGAGTCCATTACAGCGCTTAATTCTTTTGCTTTCATTTCAGTTGTTTCAATTTGTCCGTTTTCAATCAAAGATGTTGCCATGTTACGCAACAATGCTTTACGATGATCGGCTTTACGTCCCAATTTACGATTCCACATG
>NZ_JANFYN010000136.1 GCF_024460475.1 Holdemanella sp. MSK.7.32
TTACTAAGAATGACAAACTGGATACAATCACTATTTGTGATGTTCTAGATACTCCTGAGCGTAAGAAACAGTATCGTATTACTAAAGTTGACCGTTTTGATTTATACGAACAGAGACAATTGACTCGTCATCACCATAATCTAAAAGAAGAACTCAATGTCTACTGTAATCGACTACAGAAATCGATTGATCTTGTTTTCCCTGAATTCAACACTTTATTCAGTTCGAAATATAGCATTGTTTACATGAACCTTCTTAAAACGTTTGGCAGCGCTGAAGCAATCGCTTCTACAGACATTCGTACAATTCGTAAATGTTTTGAAATCAAAGGTAGAGGCAATCGTATTTCAT
>NZ_JANFYN010000137.1 GCF_024460475.1 Holdemanella sp. MSK.7.32
ATGGAGCAGGTGATGAGAATCGAACTCACGTAGTCAGCTTGGAAGGCTGAAGTTCTACCATTGAACTACACCTGCAAATATAAGTGGTGACCCGTGGGCGATTCGAACGCCCGACCCTTTGATTAAAAGTCAAATGCTCTACCAACTGAGCTAACGGGTCACAAGTGGTGCCGACTATAGGAATTGAACCCACAACCTACTGATTACAAGTCAGTTGCTCTACCAATTGAGCTAAGTCGGCATTTAAATGGTGGAGGTTAACGGACTCGAACCGCTGACCCTCTGCTTGTAAGGCAGATGCTCTCCCAACTGAGCTAAACCTCC
>NZ_JANFYN010000138.1 GCF_024460475.1 Holdemanella sp. MSK.7.32
TTATAAATACTTCAGAATTTCATCCATGATCTATGTACCTATCATCCAGTAAGATATCATAAACTTCTGGTTCTGATTATTTATTTCATTTAATCTACAAATCCCATGCCTCTTCGATTGATCACATAGGCTGCACAATAATGTACACTCAATCCTTTGATCTTTGTATACTTTTCTTTTCCAATCTTACTTGTATTTTTTGGATCTACTTTGATTACATCCACTTCATTCATTATACATTTTCTTTCCACTTTTTCTTGTATCTTTTTATACGCAAAACTCGATAATGTTTTGTTTTCCTTCTTTGGTCGATAGAGCAT
>NZ_JANFYN010000014.1 GCF_024460475.1 Holdemanella sp. MSK.7.32
AACAGTTGATAATCGGTGATTGATTATCAACTATAAGCACGACTGCCTGTCGTACAGAAAAGCTTGAGCATGTGCCCAAGCTTATAGTACTTGCGATAAAAATTTGATGGTTCTTGGATTTTGTGGATGTTCAAAGATATCTTCTGGAGTTCCTTGTTCTTGAATAATACCTTCATCCATAAATAATACGCGATCACTTGTTTCACGGGCAAATCCCATTTCGTGTGTTACGATCACAATTGTCATTCCTTGATTTGCCAATTCTTTAATGACTTCAAGTACACCTTTTACCATTTCTGGATCTAATGCACTTGTTGGTTCATCACATAAAATTACATCTGGATGCATAGCTAGAGCACGAACAATAGCTAGACGCTGTTTTTGTCCACCAGATAATTTTCTTGGATATTCATCCTTCTTATCTTCCAAGCCTACTTTTTTAAGCAATTCAATTGCTTCTTTTTCAGCTTGGGCCTTTGGTGTTTTAAGTTCTAGAATTGGTGTGATGGTAATATTTTCTAAAACTGTTAAATGTGGAAATACATTAAAGTGCTGGAAGATCATTCCAATCTTTTTACGATGTGTATCAATATCAACATTTTCAGCTGCAATATCTATACCTTCGAAAATGATTTGTCCACTAGATGGTTTTTCTAATAAGTTAAGACAACGTAAGAAAGTAGATTTTCCTGAACCACTAGGTCCAATAATACTAACAACTTCTCCTTGATGGATTGTTTGATCAATTCCTTTTAATACTTCAAGATCTCCAAAATTTTTATGTAAGTCTTTTACAACAATTAGTTCCTTAGTCACTGACACTCAACTTCCCTTCCATGTATTTAATTAATTTTGATAATGAATATGTAACAATAAAGTAGATCAAACCAACAATTACTAATGGTTCAATGGATTTATAAGTAGCCGATTTAATAACACTGTTAACAGTCATTAATTCTCCAATATAGAATGTACTTGCCAAAGATGTTTCCTTGATCATCATAACGAATTCATTACCTAAGGCAGGCAAGATATTCTTGATAGCTTGAGGAATAATGATTTTAGTCATCATATGTACATTTGACATACCAAGTGATTTGGCCGCTTCTCTTTGTCCTTTATCCACTGACTGTATACCTGAACGAATAATTTCAGCCACATATGCACTTGAGTTAATAATCAACGCAATGATAACACTAACGATCATCGGCATATTTCCATTTGTCAAATAAGAGAAAATATTGATGAACAACCATAATTGTAGTAATAGTGGTGTTCCACGAATCAATTCTACATATACACCCGCAATCACTTGTACGATTTTATTCTTTGATAGTTTTACTAGGGCAAATAATCCACCAATAATTGTACCAAAAATAACAGTAATAGCAGCAAGTCCTAAAGTGATTCCTAAACCTTTTAATAATTGTGGCCAGCAATATTGAACGATTTGAACACATGTTCCAAAGAATCCAGTCGCTGTTAAAGTAAATTGTTCACTACTCTGTTTCTTTGCCGCTTTATACCACTCTTCATATAAACCTTTTTTATTGACTTCCTTTAAAATTTTATTGACTTCTTTCATCAATCTCTTTTCACCTAAAGGAGCACCTACACGATTACCTGCATAATCTTGATCAATATTGAATAATTCATCTAACTTCGCAAGTTCAGAGTTCTTTTCAATATATTCATCAGCTGTACCTTCAGAGCATGCAACAGCTTGTACCGTACCATTCTTTAATAGCGCAACACCATCATCAATACTTGAAATAGATTGTAGTTTTGCGTCCGGAATTTGATCTTCTGTATATTGTTGCTGGATTGATCCTTGTTGAGCAGCCACCTTTAAGCCAGTTAGATCTGTTAACTTCTTATACTTATCTGCATCTTTTTTTGCGATAATAACAGCTTGTCCACCAGTATCCTCTGTCATATTGTATCCAATAGACATTTCCATCTGTTGCGCACGTGCTGGTGTATAAGCCAACCCAGTAATTGCTAAATCAATTTCTTCAGTTTGAAGATTTGCCAAAACTGTATCAAAACTTGCGGCTTTGATTGTTAATTTAACACCCATCTTTTTCGCAATATATTTTGCTAATTCAATATCAGAACCTACATATTGCGCTTGTCCTGTTTTTGTTGAGTCAATAAATTCATTAGGTGGAAAATCAGGAGATGTACCTACAATCAATTCTCCTCTTTCTTGAATCTTGTCTAATAAATCGCCTGTTGTTGATGTGTCTGTTTCATCGGCAAATGCAGGCATAATACTAGACATCATAATCATAAAACTTACTAAAAATGCCGAAATTAATTTAAATCCTTTTTTCATCTCTACCATTCCCTTCTAATAAAAAAAGCCGTCCTTGAATATACAAGGACGACTATAAAATCGCGGTACCACCTTATTTCCTGCACGAATGTACAAGCCCTTAACTCATAACGGGAGTATCCGAAGCTTCCTCAATCTTCGAAAGCTTAGCTCTAAGACACGTTCACCCTGTGCTTACTGTTCCATTTCCACCATCAGGAACTCACTATCAGCAGCATCCACGACTACTTCTTCTTTTCATTGCCTTTACAAAGGATGGCTTTATTATAAACAAACATTTTTTTAAATGCAACAGAAAATTTATGATTTTATCAACACCTGAATTTCATCCACATTTAGTGAACAATATGCAGAAATTTGTTCAAGACTAAAACCGTCTTCATACATCTTGCAAACCATTTGTTTCACTTGTTTATTTGCTGCTTCTACTTTCTTGTCAGCTTTTTCCGCTTGTTTTTGAGCTTTTTCTTCTGCTTTTCGAGCATCTTCTTCTGCTTTTCGAGCATCTTCTTGTGCTTTACGAGCCTCTTGTGTTGCCTGTCTTGCTTCTTCTTTTGCTTTATGAGCCTCTTTCACTTGTTTTTGAGCTTCTTCAAGTTCGAGCTGCAGTTCGATTCGTTCTTCATTTTCATGCAGTTTTCTAAAATCTTCTATTATTTTCTTCCAACGATCATCCGATATCGTTTCTACACGTTTCTCTAACATTTGAATCACCTCATCCTCTTCTACCATCATCTTAATTTTACTATCATCCATTCCTTTATGGCAATTCAAAAAATAATAAATCATCTTTTCCTGTTCATTCATATCACTCAGTGGTTTCTTTAAATCTACTTTTGGCATTTCCACTGTAATTAACTTCATACAATCTTCAGATTCTTTCACAAAAGGTATACCACTCCATTTTCTCATTGTGAATGTGCTACAAATCTCATCATCATCAACAAGAATCAAATTAAAGAAGATCATGACAATGGTTTCCTTTAACTGACTATAGCTTTTCCCTTCCATATCTTGTGAACCATGAAGCCTAGCTAAATAATAATTAAAGCGATTGGGTAAATGATCTTTGGTTTGTCTTAACTGCATTTCTAAATCCACCGTCGTTTGATCATCAAATTCAACCAATAGATCCAATCTCGAATTCTTCATTTTACTATAGTCTTTTACCATTTCTGAATTCTTTACAACTACATGATTCACTTTCCGTTCTAAAAATACCGTAAGTAATGATTTTAAAGCATCATTAGCCTCTTTACAATCTTCGCCAAAGACATACTTAAAGGCGAAATCATTTAATAAATTTGCGCTTCTCATGAGCACCTCTTTCTAGTAGGCATTTCTTACATACTCATATACGAAAAAAAAGATACTTTTTCGAATAATTTTTAGATTTTTGCACAAAAAAAGCGCCTTTCGACGCTTATTCGGCTTCAATCTCCTTAATGAGACACTCATTACCTTGAAGAAGAACTGTATGTTCACTCTTACAATATGGACACTCTCTTCCATATTGAATCGTATCATATGTTTTTTCACATTCATTACAAATCGTAATGGCTTCAATCCATTCATATTCTAGTGTTGAGTTTTCAATTAAAGGAACTTTTTTCTTATAATATTTCCAACAATCTACTAAATACTCAGGAACAATTCCACTTACTTTTCCTATCTGCAAAGTCACTCTACGAATATCTGTAATATTATTTTCTTGTGCAAGTTCTTCTAATGTTTTTGAAATATGTACAACAATTCCTAATTCATGCATACTATTTCTTCTTATTGCGAATAATCTTGATTTGGCGTTTAGCCGCATACGGCAAGATAGCTTTCATTTTATCTTCCGCCTTAACCATTCTTGCTCCATCTTTGATATCACGCGTTAAGTGGATCGCATCAAATTCACATTTTGTCGTACACAAACCACAACCAATGCACTTATTGGTATCCACAATACTTGCACCACATCCAAGACATCGATTGGCTTCAATCTTAACTTGTTCTTCTGTAAATGTCGAGCGTAAATCTCTAAAGGATTTTTCACCCAACCCCTTTTTTATACCAGGTATCTGTCGTTTGGCATGATCAAAATCAATATCAATCAATGCGTTATTCTTATCAAATTCATTAAATAAATGTAAGTTTCTTCCAATTGTTAGAGAATGCCCCTTATGAACAAAACGATGCATAGATTCAGCCGCTTCTTTACCATGACTAATCGCATCAATCGCAAATTTTGGACCTGTGTACACATCACCACCCACAAATACATCTTCAACAGATGTTTGTAGTGTTGTACCATCCGCTTTGATTGTTCCATTTGGATTGACATCTACATCCAATCCTTGAATTGGAATAATACTTTGTCCAATTGAAAGTAATACATGACTACATTGTATAGTTTCCAAAACACTATCATCATAGCTTGGATTAAATCTTCCAGTTTCATCCTTTACACTTACACATTGTTTAAATACAATTGAATCTTCTAAGATTTCCTTTGGACCCCATCCACAATGAAGAAGAATTCCCTCTTCTTTAGCTTCTAATACTTCCTCAGGACTAGTCGGCATTTCGCCTTCTTGTTCTAAAGAACATAAATGAACCTTTTGTGCCCCACTTCTTAAAGCTGCACGAGCTACATCTATCGCAACATTTCCACCACCAACGACAACCACATCGCCAGAAATTAGATTCGAATCTTCTACTTTATTCACCTTTCGCAAGAAATCAATTCCAGATTCAACCATCGCATTATCTTCTCCTGGAATATTTAATTTTCTTGATCCTTGAGCACCAATGGCCACATAGAATGCTTCATATCCCTCATTTCTTAAATCATCCAAAGAAATGTCTTTACCTACTTCTATGCCACACTTGAACTCAATGCCCATAGCTTTTAACACTTCAATTTCCGCCTCAATCACAGACTTTTCTAATCTAAAAGAAGGAATACCATATACCAACATACCGCCTGGTTTTTCTTCCTTTTCGAATATTGTGACAGGATAGCCCATTATTCTTAAATAATAAGCGGCACTCATACCAGCAGGACCTGCACCAATAATGGCCATCTTATTTGTAAAAAATTTGCCTTCGACATTTTCACATAAAGGAATATAACGCTTATGTTCATGAAGTTCTTGTTCGGCAATAAACTTCTTGATTTCATCAATAGCCAAAGGCTCATCAATCAATCCGCGCGTACACTGTTGTTCACACCTTCTATTACAAATAGCTCCACATACGGCTGGAAATGGATTAAAGTCTTTAATTAACTTTAATGCATCCATATAGCGACCTTCTTTCGCCATCTTAATATAGCCTTGTACCGGTAAATGTGCAGGGCATGCACTCTTACAAGGAGATGTTCCCGTTTCATAACAGTTGACTTTAGCTGTATCTCTAAAATTCCAGTTCCACTTTTCAGGGCCCCACTTTACATCATCACAAAGTTCCTGTTTAGGATACGATACAGGTCCATCCTTTGTACAAAGTTTTTGACCCAATTTTGCCGCTCCTACAGGACAAATTTCCACACACTTTCCACACGCAACACACTTTTCACTATCCACATGAGCCCTATAAGCACTGGCCGACATATTAGGCGTATTAAACAATTGACTCGTTCTTAATGCGTTACAAACACCATGTGCGCAGTTACATATCGCAAAAATCTTATCTTCTCCATCAATATTCGTAATCTGATGTACATATCCTTTTCTTTCACAACGTTCTAAAGTCTCAATAACCTCTTCATACGTACAATAATGACCACCCTTGTTTGTCTGTACAACGTAGTCAGCCATATCACCTACCGCAATACAAACATCCGCTTCAACATCACCAGTTCCTTCACCTCTAACACGTTGTTGTCTTCTACATGAACATGGAGAAAGTGCGTATTTATCGTATTTATTCAACCAATGCGAAATCTTTTCTACACTTACCGCTTGCTGATTTGCATGAATCGCCTTTTCTACAGGAATAACATGCATACCAATGCCTGCTCCTCCAGGTGGAACCATTGGCGTTACCTTTTCAAGTGGTAATCGCGTCATCTTTTCAAAGAAATCCGCAACAATTGGATGTTCTTCTACAAGATCTTTATTCATAACCATAAATTCAGCTGCTCCAGGAACAAATTGAGGAAGCACAAACTGTTTATGATGATTCTCATTTTCCCAGTTGTATTCAATCATTCCAATATTGCATACTTCATTTAATACACGATTCACTCTTCCTGCTGGCCACCCACTTCTTTTCACTACTTCTTCAAAAGAAAGTGGTTTACGCACTTCAAAACACAAACATAAATCGCATTGTTCATCATTTAATATTTCATTTAAGCACTCATATTCAGGATCCGTTTCCGATAATTTTTTTACTTTAGCTGGAATACGATCCGTGATACGCCTTGCCAGTTTATCAATATTATCTCGATATGTCATATTATTCTTTCCAGGCCTTTACTTCGTTTTCAAGCCAATTACACCAATCTTCAATTCCCTCACCTGTTTTAGCACACACTTTAAAAATCTTCGCATTTGGATTACGGTACAAAATATTCTTTTTACACTTATCTACATCAAAATCAAAGTATGGCAATACATCCATTTTATTAATTAAAACCACATCACACACTTGAAACATCAATGGATATTTTAAAGGTTTGTCATCTCCTTCTGGAACACTTAATATAGCCACATTTTTAGTGGATCCCGTGTCAAATTCAGCAGGACACACTAAATTCCCTACATTTTCAAGTACAGCCAAATCTAAATCTTCCATACCCATTTCATGCAATCCTTGACGAGTCATATCTGCGTCTAAATGACACATACCACCTGTATGTAGTTGAATCGTGCGTACGCCATATTCACTGATGGTTTTGGCATCTACATCACTATCAATATCCGCTTCCATAATACCAATTCTCATTGTATCTTTTAGTCTTTCTAACGTTCTAGATAGAGTTGTTGTCTTCCCTGCTCCTGGACTTGACATAACATTCAATAAGAACACACCTTTATCTTTACATTCTTCTCTCAATTTGTTCGCATCTTTATTATTATCTTCAAATACACTTTGTTTTACTTCTATAATTTTATACATGATAAGAAACCTCCTAAAATGATTGTAAACGATTTCAAATCAGTAGTAAATAAACACATGTTAGTCTTTGCACACCTTGAAAAGTAGTCACTTTTCGCCTATCATAATCTATATGAAGATCTGTATGTACCAAATGTCTGTTTCAATGGATAACCAACAAAATATAGCTAAACTAAAAAATATTCCAGACTGTGATATTTTAGTTCTTTGTGAAATGTGGAATTGTCCCTATCATAATGATGCACTTAAAACAGCGTATTTGCGTCATGATGAAAGTTTGATAGCTTTAAAAAAACTAGCTAAATCGCATAGGATATGGATTGTGGCTGGTTCCATTTGTGCTGACAAATACAATCGCTGTTACATATTAAATAGCGATGGCGACATTGTTTGTTCGTATGATAAAACACATCTTTTTGAATTCCACAACAAACAAGATTATTGTGAAAATGAAGTGTTTGTACCAGGAAATCACCTACAATGTTTTGATACGCCATGGGGAAAATGTGGCATTTTATTATGTTACGACATTCGCTTTCCAGAAGTATCCAGAGTTCTATCTCAAAATGGAGCACAAATTCTATTTTGTCCAGCCGCTTTTAATGAGCAGGCTACAAAGAAACATTGGAAGCTATTTACTCAGACACGCGCCTTAGAAAATGAAGTCTTTTTGTGTGGGGTTGCCCCAGCTAAGTATACGTATAAGAACTATACTTCAGGAGGCCATTCTATTCTTGTGGATGGTTTTGGCAATGTTGTAGTGGAGTTGGGTGAAGAAGAAGCATACAAAGTTGTAGATATCGATTTAAACGACATTGAAAAAGTAAGGAAAAGGATGCCTTATTGGAAGGTACGTAGAAATGATTTATATGAATTAAAGGAGATCAAAAATGAAGACAATTCAAATCAATGAGATCGAAGGATTTCAAATTGGTAGTGCACAAGATACAGAAAATGCGACTGGCTGTACAGTCATCTTATGTAAAGAAGGAGCTACAGCTGGTGTAGATGTACGTGGTGGTGGTCCAGCCACTCGTGAAACAGATTTATTGAATCCAAAGAACATGGTTCAAAAGATTCATGCGGTTACATTATCAGGTGGTAGTGCTTTTGGTTTAGAATCAAGTAGTGGTGTTATGCAATATTTGAGCGAACACGAAATTGGTTTTGACATGAAAAACATCTATATTCCAATCGTATGTGAAGCTTGTCTATTTGATTGTGGTGTAGGTAATTCTAAAGCGTATCCAAACAAACAAATGGGTTATGATGCTTGTATAGAAGCTGAAAAAAATGATCCAAAACAAGGAAATGTAGGTGCAGGAACAGGGGCTAGTGTTGGTAAATTCTTTGGTCCTCAATATGCGATGAAGGCAGGACTTGGATTTTCTGCCCTACAAATGGGTCCATTAAAAGTAGGAGCTATTGTAGCTGTGAATGCATGTGGTGATATTTTCTATCCAAATTCAGATAAACCAATTGCAGGTATCTATGATCGAAACACAAACACAAGATTGTTTAGTGAAGATGAAATCTTAAAGGCAGCTGAAAAGATGATCAATTCTTGTGGTATGAATACGACAATTGGTTGTATCATCACAAATGCGGATTTAAATAAAGCACAAATGAATAAGATTGCGAGTATGGCACATAATGGATATGCAAGATGTATTCGTCCCGTCCACACTTCAAGTGATGGAGATACTATTTTTGCGATGACATCGAATAAAGTGCCTGCAGAACAAGATCTAGTTGGAATCATGGCCGTAAAAGCAATGGAACAAGCTATTGTCAATGCAGGTACACTTGCAGATAGTGCTTATGGTCTAGCTAGCTATAAAGAAATCACAAAGGAATAATCATTAAAGTATCGCTACGGTGATACTTTTTTCATATCAAAAATGACAAAAGTGCAATATCTGATACGTTAATTGCACTTTTTTTAAGGTTTAATCTAAGATTTTTCCATCAATTGAAATTGTGACAACTTGCCAAGGAATGAACTTTTTGCTTTCCTGCAAAGCTTTTTTTACCGCATTTTCAAGACCACCACAACAAGGTACTTCCATACGTACAATGGTTACACTTTCAATAGAATTCATACGAATAATATCGCAAAGCTTTTCTGAATAATCCACACCATCGAGTTTTGGACATCCAATTAGAGTCACTTTATTTCTCATAAATTCCTGATGAAAATTGGCATAGGCATAAGCTGTACAATCCGCAGCTATTAAAAGCTTAGCATGTTGAAAGAATGGTGCGTTGATAGGTGCTAGCTTAATTTGTATAGGCCAAGATGTTAATTGACTTGTTACATCAATCGATGGACTTGATACAACTGGATTCAGTGTATGCATCATAGATCCAGGGCATCCTGAATGCATGGTGCCTGATTCTTTCATGCGCTTTTCCATATTCTTTTTTACAGCCTCTTCATCATAAGCTAGAGTATCTTTTTCAATAAATGAAATAGCACCTGTAGGACATGTTGGTAAACAATCCCCTAGTCCATCACAATAATCATCACGCATTAATTTTGCTTTTCCATTCACTAAGCCAATGGCTCCTTCATGACAGGCATCCACACAGATACCGCATCCTGTACATTTATCTTCATCAATTTGAATTATTTTTCTTAACATAGAATCATCCTCATTTCTTATGAACTTATTATAGTGTATAATACATTAAATTTATGTTGTTTAAACCACGAAAGGGAGATATTTATGGATTTACAATTTAAAAAATACAAGAAAAATGAAATTATTTATCATATAGAAGATATTCCTCAAGCCATTGGCATTGTCAAAGAAGGAAGTGTTGTCATAGAAACTGTAGACTTTTTAGGCAATGTTTCCTTATTGTCACATATAGGTCCCAATCAAATGTTTGCGGAAAGCTATGCCCTAACCAAAACACCTATGCACGTCTATGTAAGAGCCATCGAGGATTGTACGATTCAATTTTTAGATGTTCAAGCCTTAGAAAAATCCCCAGAATTAAAAGATCAAATGATTCAAATACTTTCAAATAAAAACAAGATGTTGTCACAACACATATTCCATATTTCCAACAAAACCATTCGCAATAAAGTATTGTCATACTTATCGTTTATGAAACTAGAAACACAAAATTCTACCTTTAAGATTCCGTTTGATCGTCAACAGATGGCTGACTATTTAAACGTAGAACGAAGTGCCTTATCAAAAGAGCTTTCTAAAATGAAAAGTGAAGGTTTAATTGATTATCACAAGAACACCTTCACTGTTTACTCTATTTAATTTTCACTGGTACAAAACCATCATTGGTTAATATTTGCAGTTCTTTAAATCCACAAGATTGAATCAAGTCTAAACTGGATTCAAAAGCACAATCCAAATAGTTCTTATCATGACAATCACTGTTTAGACAAATACGCGCATTCTTTGCGCATAAATATTCCAATATATTCTTAGATGGATATGGTGTTTTACGATAGCCTCTGGCGATAGCTCCTGTATTCACTTCAAAAATCTTATCGTTGATCAACAATCGGTCCATGCAATCGCAAACAATGTTCATATAGTCTTTATCATTAAATTGAAAATAAGACTCGTCCTCATTATATTTGGTAATCAAATCCAAATGTCCAATGATATCCACTTCTTGCCAATCATACATATTCGATAAGTCTGAATAGTAGTCTTTACACATCTTTTTATAGTCGCCAGAATACGATTCAAACAAGGAATCAAATACAGGCTTTGAATAATCCACAGCTGCTTCACCTAAAAAGTGTTTACTTCCAATCACATATTCAAATGGAGCTTTTTCAGATATTCTTCCTAACATATCTTCTTCAATGCCTAAATGGATTTGAATAGATGAAGAATATTTCAATTTAATTCTCTCAACCTCTGAAATATATCCTGAAGTATCTCGCATGGAACTTGTATCCACGTCCAAATATCCATGGCCAGAAAAGCCTAGAATATCAAAGCCCTTTGAGATGGCTTCTAAAGTCATTTCTTCAATCGTATCTTTTCCATCACAAAAGATGGAGTGCGTATGTAGATTCTGTTTCATGATAATTTCTCCAACCAGGCTTTACAACCCTCATTAATATCATTATAAGCTGTTTCAAAATCATTACTATACCAAGGATCCGAAACATCTCTTGATAATAATTTATAGATCTTGTGATCTGGATCATTATTGAACATACGATTTAGATTACGCATATTATTTTCATCCATACAAATTAAATAATCATATGACAAATAATCACTCATTGTAGCTTGTCTTGCATAATGTCTAGAAAATGGAATCCCCTTTTCTTTTAGTTTACGCTTAGCCGGAGGATAGATATCATTACCAATCTCTTCACGACTTGTAGCTGCACTAGAGACATATAGTTCTACCCCATTTTTCTTTGCCAAATCTTTCATAATGTACTCAGCACTAACACTACGACATATGTTGCCGTAGCAAATAAAAAGCACTTTCTTCATAGTCAAAAACCTCGCTTTTATATAATTTATCATATCAAAAGAAATTTAAAAAGCAGTTAATCAGCTTCAAATTATACATATATTTATCATTTATTTAACATCTGCCAATCTAATTCATCTCATGACTAAAGTCATGAGTGTTCTTAGATTGCATTATAATCGGCAATGTAAACCATGATTTTTTCACTTCTTCATCAGGAATTATACTTTCGATATATACAAGTAATTCTTTCATACTCGTTTTTCACGTCCTTTCCGCTGCTTTTTCACAGTCTTTTTTTGCTTGCATATCCTTAAAAAAATCTTTCATTTCATCTCTCCAATCTAAAATTTATGCATAGAAAAAGCAGCCAATCTTAAGACTAACTGCTAATTACTACACTATATTCATTTCTTGTTGTGATTAAATTTTCTTTAGCTGTTCACTTATATCACGTCCGCCATACATCACTGTAACGATACGCACAATTTTTTCTTCCAAGTCAGGAATATATAAAACAACAAAGTTATCTATCGGAAGAACTCGCATACCTAAACTGTGCCACGGTTCAGTTTCATAACGGCGGTATCGTTCTGGTAATTCATCAAGAGAGAGAATTGCATCCCACAAACGACTGATTTGTCTTTCTGCGTTTTCAGGTGCATTTAAATCAACCGTAATATAAAGGAAAATATTCCTTAAATCCCTGTCGGCTCTTTCTGTTAATTCTACTTCAAATTGCATATATTAAAATCTTTGCGCATTTCGGCAAATGCCTGTTTTGCGGGCTTTGTTCTTCCTGACAAAATATCCGCATATCCTTTCTCAAGTTCTGCGTTCAATTCTTCTTCACTAAGCGCTCCCATGCAGACGGGTTTTTCATATGGTAAGCGTACTTCAAAAGGAAGTCCTTTTTTTAAGACAATCTGTTTGAAAAACATATCAATCGCATTAGAAGTAGGAATACCAAGTGCAGACAATATTGTTTCTGCCTGTTCCTTTAATGCAGGGTCAATTCTTGCATATACGCTCGCAGATTTTGCCATAATAATAGCTCCTTTCATAGAAATAATATACCTTTTTCTATGTCAATTATACTACATTGTATTGATATGAGCAATACACCGATAACCCAAATTTTCTGCAAGAGTCTTACCAATATCGTGTCCTTTTCTAGTATCAACACCTGATAGCCTTGTCTTTTAAAGCAGGATATCTAGGCGTGATTCCTAAATATGGATTATCTTCCAATAGATAAATATTCTTTTCTAAATCATCTAATTTTTTTAATGCAATATCCTCATCGAAATTTCTTGCGATATTCATTACTTTTTTTCGAATACCAATATCTGCAGTATCTGTACGTACAATAGTATATTTTATTTTCCTTTTAACATAGCTCTTAAATCATTAAAAGTGTCTTGAATAGGTGATACTCTTCCGTTCGCAACATCTTCATCTGCTTCTGCAAGCAATTCCAACAATTCAATTCTTGACTTCATACTTTTGTATTCATCATAAGATAAAGAAACTGTATCACCACGTCCATTTACTGTAATAATTACAGCTTCATTCTCTTCCCGACATTGTTTTGAAATTTCATTATAGTGATTTCTTAAATCAGCAGATGGCCTAATAGATTCTCGTATATGATACATAATATATGTAAATTATGTCATAAAATGACTATATGATCCATTTATATCATCTTCGAACTGCTTGTATTTGTTCGAAAATAAGACTTCCATATTTGCATAAACATTCCTTTATCGGTATAATACAGATACAGAAAGGCTACTGGATACAGTGGTCACTCTGAATTAAGGTCAAAAGACGCTAGTAATCCATTGGTGAGGGTGAACTAGTGTCTTTTACATTTTTCTATAATAATCAATGTGATTTTTAGTAATTCAACTAAAGCCAATAAAACCATGGCAACATCAATGTATAGATAAATATACATACAACACGTTCTCCTAAAAAAATCGAAGGATCTGCCGAGAACTCAAGCAGATTTCTTTTTTTAATTCAGAGGGTTCACCATTACTACATCCAGTAGCACTTCTAATTATAAAATTTCAATGTGAAAACATTGTGAATTATGTTCAATAGTTCCTATTTGATCTAAAACGTGTTATTTTCGTTGAATTAGATACGATTTAGCATTCTAAAAGAACACAAAATCATCCTTTTGCACAATATTAGTACCATCTCAACTGACTTTAAAAAGCAGTTAGCCTAAAATTGACCAACTGCCATATTTATTATTCTTGTGAAGTTCTAGCATCTACACGAGCTCTAATTTCATCCATTTCCGGTTGAATAGCTTCGTATTCTTTTTTGAACTCTTCATCCTGCAATTGTTGCACAAGCAAGTCATCAAATGTTTTCATTTTATTTAATTCTATATTTCGTTCCTTTCCCTTTACCTTCAATAGTGATTACACCTTTTTGTTCCATATCTTTCAATAACTTTGTTGTTTTGGATTTACCAAAAGATATATATGGTGCAATTTCACTCATTGATTTCAACATATTTCTACTCAAAAGTTTATACACTACTTTTTCATCTTCCGTTAAATTCGCATTCTCTTCATATATTGGAAGAACAATTTGAATCGCATTCTCTGATACTTCAAAACTTGGTTTTACCGATGCTTCAGAATAGATTTGTTTGATTCTTGTAATACCTGTTCCAAATATTTCTACAAACCCCAATCTGTAAAATACATTCGCAAGATTTCTGTTTCTTAAAACCGAAAGTTTTCCTGATAAATATTCATCCTCTGTGATTCCAGATGGTAATCCACCTGGAGATACAACTTCTATTCTATCATCAAACATAGATACTCTAATTTGTGAATCCACATCCCATACTCGATGAATTAAAGTGTTCGCAATAGCTTCTCTAAATGCAGCTTCAGGTATCTTTTCCACCATCTTTCGATCAGCTCCTTGAATTACTTCATATTGATAATAATCTCTAAATACACTAAGAGCTTTTTCATATATATCCAAGACGGATGTATTTTCAAAAGTAATCCTCTTTTGTATAATGCTGATATTTTCTCCAAATTTCACAATATCAATTCCGGGAAAATGATTTTTATCCGCTAAAAGACCAGCTGCATTATTAAAGCCATTCACGTCATCATATAGGTTTAATGTCTTTAAAGTATCTTTATTAAAAGTTTCAATCTGAATTTTCTCTTTTAGATTACTTTGCAAAATTTCAAAAGACAACTTTTGATCTTTACAAGGCAATTCTTCAAACCGAATATTTTTTCCTTCTAAGACAAGTCTTGAAAACTCTAATGTATCTACTTCTATTGTTGATGTATCATTTCGTTTATATGCTTTTGATTTATACAAATACGGTTTCTGAAGACCACTCTTTACATTTAATTTTATCGTTTGCTCATTATTTTGGATTTCTAAAGTATAGTTTGGCTGAGACGAAATACTATCATTGATTTTATTTTCAATATCTAAACAAGCTTGTTTCGCATTAGACAAACCTTTTATATTTCCATCATCATCCACACCAAAAAGAATCACTCCACCATCATAATTCGAAAAGGCACTCACTGTTTTTAGAAAAGTATTCGTAATTTTTTCTTTAAATTCTAGTATTCTTGTTTCTCGCATATAGACTCCTTTCCACTTTTATTAATTATATTATATGTATAATCACGCATAAAAACAATCGTATTTATTTATGACTGCTTTTATGCGTGATTTCAATCATATTTTTTTATTTTCGACCGTATTTTTAACTGGAATCAATACATAAATATTGTAAAAGACTTTTATAATTCTTTTTTAGATGAATTGATTTTTTACAATCACGATTTTTAAACCAGCTTTTACAATACTATGAATCCGTGTTAAAACATTAACAACAATCCAAGTATAGACACACAATTTAAATTTTCTCTAATTTGATTTGTTGATGAAGTTATCCAAAAGGTGCATTTAAGGTGCACAAATCCTCTTAATTTCATTTATTATCCTTTATATAAAGTGCCTTATGAAGAATAAAATATCATACCGTGGCAAATAAAAAGCACTTTCTTCAAAGTCAAAAAACTTCACTTTTATATAATTATCATACTCAAAAGAAAATGATAAGTCATGAAGCTAAACAATATTTCTATTTAGTTTATTTGCACAAAATAAAAACAATCGTATGTTTTACGATTGCCTTTACAAATTCTTTAAATAATCCTCCACATTTTTTATTCATAATCTTTTCTTCTCTTTCTTCAACGCAAAAAGAGTTTCTTGTTCATGCCACAGAAACTCTTTTGTACTCTAATGCATATCCATAATCGAAAAAGAGCTATTATCAATTGCTTTAAAATACTATATTGGTCAGCATGTTTACATCTCAAGCTTTCACTGAATTTGCCAATCGATAATGTCAAATTCATTATACATACAAAATTTTAACATGCCATCGTTTTTCTAACTTATATAGTTATTTATTCGATTTAATTATCGTTTTAATTTAAAAACACTATACGCTTTTATAACCACACAACTTCGATATAACTCGAATCAGTATATCTTTATCTAAAGGTTTGGATACATGTGCATTCATACCTGCTTTTTTAGCCTTTATTTTATCTTCCATAAACGCATTGGCTGTCATCGCCACAATTGGAACATTTAAATCCATTTCACGAATCATTCGAGTTGCCTCATATCCATCCATTTCCGGCATCATTATATCCATTAAGATAATGTCAAAAGATTCGGGTGCGTTCTTATAGATATCCACCGCTTCTTTACCATTTGTAGCACAAGTAACTCTAGACCCTTCGTTTTCGATAATAAACCTGGCAATTTCCATATTCAATTCATTATCTTCTACAAGTAAAACGCTAAGTCCTTCAATCGATGCGGAAGCGGATTCTTTTACTCTTTCATTTTTATGTTCTTCATCGATTTTAAATGGAATGCGTATCACAAATTGAGAACCCTCACCTTCTTGACTTGTAAACGCAATGGATCCACCCATCTTTTCGACAAGGCTTTTTGCGATTGGCATACCCAAACCTGTCCCCACATATTTAGAACGACTTCCCATATGTTCTTGGGCAAAAGGCTCAAAGATTTTGTTCTGGAATTCTTTAGACATACCAACGCCTGTGTCTCGACAAGTGAATTCAATTACGGTCGAGTTTGAATGATTTAAGTCCAACTCTTTATAACTTACATAGATAAATCCATTATCCTTATTGTATTTAATGGCATTGGAAAGAACATTCATTAATACACGCTTTACATGGATTGGACTTCCCATCAAATATGGATGGGTAATACTTTTTTCTTCTTCGACAATTTGAATATTACGCTCTTTTGCGAGTTCTTCTACTATTCCAATCGTTTCATCACTCAACTTATCTATATTAAATCCAACTTCTTCAAGGACGATTTCACCCGACTCAAGCTTACTCATGTCTAATACTTCATTCACTAATTCAAGTAATGTATTGGAAGCATCTTTGATCTTTGCACGACAATGGGCCTGCTTTTCAATATCATCACTATAATGATCACCAACTTCAACCATACCAATGATTCCATTGATTGGAGTACGAATATCGTGAGACATTCTTTGAAGAAATTCGGTTTTGGCAACATTAGCCGCCTCTGCCTTTTTAGCTGCCTTTAATAATTCTTCTTGGTGCACCTTCTCTTTTTCTTGCTCTTTAGCCTGTCTTATACGATTATTGCGATGACCAATATATCTTAGTACAAGCACAAACAATATATATACAAGTAAAATCGCAACTAATTTTGTGAAAACACCTTCAAATACCACATGATCTGGAATATAGGCAAAGATATAATAATTACTTTGTTTCAACATAATGCCATAATAGCCTGCACCTTTATTATTAAAATGATACATATGTTGACTATCCTTGTTTCCTTTTAATAATTGAACAATTTCATTCTTCTTTGTCGAAGCATGAAGAAGTGATTTATCATTACTGGCAATGATGTTTCCTTCATCGCAAACAAGAATCGTTCCATCCAATTTTGTACTATATCCTTTCAACAAATTTTGAAGTGTTAAATTATAATTCTGCGCAAAATAAGCGGAAGTATAAAAATAAGAAACGACAATACCAGGTGCATCACTTCTTGCACATGTCGCAATATCTAAATGAGACCCATCATCCAATTCAACGCGTTGTGCATATGTTCTTTCTGGACAATTCATATAATTCAAAACAATATCTTTACGGATATATTGATGAACTTGTTTTAAAATGGAATCATTTGTACTATAGGAACTTTCTATATTCCCATTTTCATCCAATACAAGAATCCCATCCATCCATAATGTACTAAGATTATCCTTTAGAAAAGCTTGATCTATAAGTTTTCCTGCATCTACTTTACTTTGAAGATTCGTTTGAAGCTGACGACAACTCTCAATCGTTCTTAATAGACTCTTCGATTCACTCGCCTCATTATAATGGGTATATGTAGAACATTGTATCTTTACATAATTTACAATTTTTACCAACTTAGTTTCTGTTTCATCTTTTTGTGTTTGGATAAAATAAAATGCAGAAGAAAAAATCATACAAACCCCTAGTAGTACTGTCAGTATATGGTAGTAACAATTTTTAATACGCAAAATCATCCACCTCCAAATACTTTTCTGGATTCGTTAGATATTTACCTATAATCTTTTTAGATGTGCCATCTTGTCTCATCTCATTTAATGTTTGATCCAACTTCTCACAAAGATCACGCTTATCATTTTTTGA
The DNA here is from genome assembly GCF_024460475.1 of Holdemanella sp. MSK.7.32. Taxonomy (GTDB): domain Bacteria; phylum Bacillota_I; class Bacilli_A; order Erysipelotrichales; family Erysipelotrichaceae; genus Holdemanella. Next base: position 18,718 of record NZ_JANFYN010000014.1, read on the forward strand.
GAAAGCTACACCAATGCCTACTCGCATCAATGGCTCTTCTAGAATACGAAAATTCGCATTATAGTCCTTTATATATTGAATAATCGATTCTTCATGAGCGCCAATCGCATCCACATATCCTTTTTGTAGGAATGTAAAGATCAATTCTCTATGGTTTAAACTAATCAAATTACCTACATTATAATTACCCTCTAATAAAATGCCTTCTGGCTTTGTGGTCGATTGTACAGCTACATTTTTACCTTTTAAATCATCCAAAGTATAAATATCACTATCATTATTGACCGCAATCACCTGACGACTTGCGATATATGGACCAGCCCACTTGTAGTCATTCAATCTTCCTTCCATGGAAAAACATGCCATGATACAATCGATTTTTCCACTTTCTAAAAGTTCCTTATTCTTTTCCCAATCAATATAAACCACTTCAACTCTGTATCCCAATCGTTTAAACGCTTCGGTTGCCAAATCCACATCAATACCTGTAGGATTTCCATCCTCATTCAAATAGTTGTATGGAGGATAATTATCACTGCCTAAAGTAATAACAGGTAAATTGGATGCATCCGATTCTAAATTCCTTGTCTTACATCCGCTTAGTAGACAAACAAGTAAAGATAGACTCAATAAACTTGTAATTATTCGTTTCCCTTTCAAATCATATCCTCCTATCTATTTGACCAATCACGCCAATATATTGATCTGTATCCAAACCAGACCACAACGTATGAAATTTTATATTTAACTCTTTAAATTGTAAAGTAAACTCTTTATTTTCCACAGAAGTTTCATTTTATGTTTTTTAACTTCTTCCACCACTTCGTCATTCACATCAAACGACTCAAATTCCGAAACACTCTTTTTATACTTTTTATTTTTCTCTCGATCTATAATAGTTAACTCACCAATTAAAGGATTATAATCAAATAAGACTTTAGATTGACTCAATTCAAAAAAGTCCATCTTTTCCTTTAAAAAATCAATAATGCGCTGTGAATGATCACTGTATGGCAATGTTTCTGATTTTAATATTTCACTAGACAATTTTTTTGCCTCATGATAATCTTTATAATCGTCCTTTTGCGTTTTAAAAGCCAAATACATATCTGTACCCACCTCTTTTAAACACTCTACTAACAATGGATTGAAACATCCACACTTTCCATCCAAAATCATTTGAATGGCTGTTCTATAATCATAGGCCTTTTTATATACACGCGTACTTGTCAGTGCATCAAAAACATCCGCAACCGATACAACTTGGGCAGAAATAGGAATATCATTACCCACTAAACCATCAGGATAGCCCTTTCCATCAAAGCGTTCGTGGTGCCATCTACAAATTTCATAAGCCATTTGAGCCAATGGATTATCATTCGGATATTCCATACTACGAATCATTTTTGCGCCAAGTAAAGTATGTGTCTTCATAATTTCATATTCTTCATCCGTAAGCTTTGTCGGTTTATTTAAAATCTCTTTTGAGATTGACACCTTACCAATATCGTGTAAAGACGATGCCGTCGCAATCAATGTAATATCAGACTCCGTTAAAGGATACGCATCCGTTTTCTCAACTAGCCTTCTTAAAAGCATCTGCGTGGCAATACGAATATGAATAATATGTTCACGACTCTCCTTATTGTATGTTCCTACAACACTACTCAAGATATTGATCATTACTTTATTGTTTTCTTCTTTTTCATACACCTGATTCACTACTACATTGGTCAATCGTTTTTGATTGGCATATAAAACAAGTGCATTCATAACTCTTCGCTTAATAATAAACGCATCAAAAGGACGTTGAATATATTCAACAGCTCCTAGATTATATGCCTTTTCAATAATTGAAGTCTCTTCTTCTGCAGAAATCACAATTATCGGAAATTCTTCAATCCACTGATACTTATTCATATATTCCAAAACTTCAAACCCATTCATTTTTGGCATATTGATATCCAACAACATTAAATCAATTGTCCAATCCTTTTGTAGAATGGAAATGGCTTCTAAACCATCATTGGCCAATATATATTGATAGTTCTCACCCACTATTTCCATCAATAGTTCCTGATTGAATTTGGAGTCATCCACAATCAAAATTTTCTGTCTTTCTTCTAAACTTTTCATAACCCTATTCCCACTTCATCCATTGTTTCTAACACAATTCATACCTAATTTGAATATATTAACACAAACTTACCTCACTTGTTTTCTGTAATATCCTTTTGGGGTACCCCCCCCCCGCCAGATTTTATGTTTTGTACAACGCTTTTCAAAATCTGCATATCGACTGGTTTTGAAATATGTGCATCCATACCTACTGACAAGGAATGTTGAATATCTTCACTGAAGGCATTGGCCGTCATCGCAATAATTGGTATATTTTGATCAAATGAACGAATCTTTAATGTTGCCTCATATCCATTCATGATTGGCATTTGAATATCCATTAAAATCATGTCATATTCGCCTGGTTTGGATTGTTCAAACGTTTCTACGATCTTCTTACCATTTTCACAAATGACACACTTTGCTCCTTCATATTTCAATAATTCCTCAAGAATTTCAGCATTCAATTCATTATCTTCTGCACACAAGAATTTCATGCCAGAAATACTCTCCATACTATTTTCAATTTTTGTGCTCACTACTTCATGATCTTTGACAATCTTTAAATCCAATAAGATTTCAAAACAACTCCCCTTACCTTTTTCGCTTTCCACTTCAATCGTTCCGCCCATCGCATCCAATAAATTCTTTGTGATGGCCATACCTAGACCAGTCCCCTGAATTCGATTTGTCACGCTATTTTCTTCTCTTGTGAACGCATCAAAAATCTTATCTTTAAAACTTTCTTCCATACCCATACCATTATCGACGACTAAAAAGCGATATTTGGCATATACCGAAGACTTTGAAGATAATTCTTCTAACCAAAGCTGAATGTGTCCACCGGCTTGTGTATACTTAACGGCATTCGATAATAGATTATTAAATATCTGCATCAAACGAACACTGTCTGCATGTACCCATTCATGTGAAATGTTTTCCACGTGAATTTCAAACGATTGCTGTTTTTCATCCATTTGAGGACGAAAGATCGTATTGATTTGTTCCACAAATTCTAAGATGGAAAAATCTGTATAATTCAAGGTCGTCTTACCCGACTCAATCTTATTCATGTCTAGAACATCATTGATAATGCCCAATAAATGTTTTGAAGATAATTCAATCTTCTTCGCATATTCCTTCACTTTTTCTTCATTACCACAATCTTTTTGAAGAAGTGTTGTCATACCTACGATTGCGTTCATTGGCGTACGAATATCATGCGACATATTCGCTAAGAAATCGGTCTTTGCCCGATTGGCATTTTCAGCCACTTCTAAAGCTTGTGTAGTTGCACTTTGTGCGATCTTTAAATTCTTATTGATGTTCGCTAATTCCTTTAAGTTTTTTTCTTGAATCTCTTTATTTTTTTCTTCATATTTCATTTTTTGATCTGTAAGCTTCATTTTTGAAACGCTAAAAGATAATCCCAAAATCAAGAAGAAAATCAAAATAACCATAATAAGTGCAATGAACAATACCATGCGTTGATAGCTAACTAAACTATTGTCTACAACATATTTTGAAACAATGCATATAAGCATGGAATCATTATTTTGAATAGGTCGATATCCTAAATAAAATGGTTTATCATTCCCTAATAACTCAACGCCATGTTCATCATTTTGAATTGCTTTTTCAATTTTTTCTGCCTGCTCATCACTGATCGCATCTTCCATTTTTAAATGTTTGATCAACGAATAATTTTGTACCAATTCCTTTTTTGACTGGTTTGTATAAATCACAGTGCCATCTTTATTTACCATGAAAATAAAGGCTTTTCCATCATATCCATTTAAGTTAAGTACGGAATTCAACTTTTTACTATCCATAACAGAACCTATGGCTGTATATGACTCACCATCAATATCATATTTTTCACATGGTACAGCCATTAAGAATCCACTTCCGGATTCTTGTCTAAAACTTAATGGAATTAGTTTTGCGATATTCTTATTATTTTTAAGATTCATTAATAACGGATTGGAAATATCCAATCTACAACGAGTGCCATCCGCCGTTATAGCTGTGCCGTTCTCTTTTATAAATAAGATTTGACTGTCCAATTCATTTTGCCAGCTATTTAGAAACTTTTGATTTTCTACAAGAGATATATTTGAATCATGAATCAAATAATTCTCAATTAAATGAAGTTGACTATAATACGAATCCAACTGAAGGTCATATGTCTGTTGAAGTTGTTCATCCACCGCGTCTAGACTCAATTTTCCATTTGTTTCAATATATGAATTCATCTTCGCAAAAAGAATTTGGGATACAACAACGATTATAATCAACAGCGCAAAAAGAAGTGGTACAAATCTATTTTTACTCTTCATCTTCTGCATAATTTTACTTTCCAATCTCTATATAATCTTCTGGTTTTGATGGTTGATCCTGTTTTGACATAATACTGACCCATGCACTTGCCAAAGAAGGATTCGATACATCCGTACTATCTGAAAGCAGAATCGAATACTTCTTATCAAAATCAATCGATACGCCATCTACCAATATGTCTTTTAATTTATAATTTTGATCATATACAAGCTTCATTCCAGATGCGATTGGTAAAGAGTATTTGTCTTTGACATCCAATTCTTTTACCAACGCATAAATTTCTTTACCACTCATTTTTTTAACATGAACATAAGTATTGGAATCGTGACAAAGCATTAAATCCAATTGACTGGCCGTACAATCCCCTTTATAGATGGATGAAGTAAAATAATAATAGGGTACAAATGCCAACTTGACATCATACGCCTTTCTTATCGTAGTCAAAATCGAAGATGGTGCATCACGACCATTTTTATCATTTAAATAAATGGAATAATCCTTGTCAAAATGAACAATTGCCTTTTCTTTATCACTCTTCGCATTCATGAGTTCGCAAAAAATATCATACGCACTATTTTCATCCATTTGTCCAGTTAATAATCCATGGACAACTTCTTTGGCAGCCGCAAACGATTTTTGTGCTGAATAACGAATATAAATATTATTATTTTTTAAAGATTCCTCGAGTCCTTTGACATCATTCATCATAGATTCAACATCTGGATTAAATGAAATTACACCCGTTCCATTCGCAATCAACTGTTGTCCTTTTTTAGAAATCATACAATCCAATACTTTTAATGCCGAATCTAATTTTGTCTGATCGTTCTCTAAATCTTTATTCAATGCCACATTTAAAGAAGGATGCATATAGATATATCCATCATTTGAAGTTTGTGAAAAATAAGGTAAACGAACAAGTTCACTATCACTCATTTGACTAGAAAGAGTTTTATAGATGTCTGGCGTACCATGAAATATAGCTGATTTTTTCTCAACAAACATATTTGTACCATCATCAATCGATAAATTTACATCTTCGGCCGTAAAATAAGAATCCTTTAAAAATTGATAGGTCTTCGAAAAGATTCGGTGTCCCATATCCTCATCAAAAGAGATCTTATCCTCTGCACTTTCCGCCTTACTTCTCCACTCTAATCCTTCAAGACTTGTGAATTCATCAATAGCTCCACCCTGAATGGCTTCTAGACAAGACCAGTCTTCCCCCATATCCATGGAATTGGGTTTAATGCCTAAAGCATTCAATTTTTGACAAGCCTCTGCATACTCTTCATAATTTGTCGGTAAAGCAATACCATATTGATCAAACAACGTTTTATTTGCGATCATTGTTTGTGGAATTCCACATATAGGAAGCCAGTTAATGGATTGATCCTTATTATAGTAATACTGCAAAGCATACGAATAATATTTTGAAACAATATCATACGAACTTAAATCCAATAAATACGGTTGTAGTTCTTTTGAATCTGTACCCGAAAAGCGACGCACACTCATAATATCTGGTAATTCGCCATGTTCTTGGTAATATTCATATAAATCTGTATTATTATTTCCCGAAATAAATTCAATATCCATATCTGGGTATTGAGAACGAATGTATGGTGCTAAATTTTTTACAAGACGACTCTCCCATAAAAAGACGGTCAGATGATGATCATCCTTCGTTGTATCTGTCTTTGCACAACCAGATAGAATCATCGAAAAAGCAAGCAGGCCCACTAAGCATTTTTTTAATCTATTCATAATGTTTTCCCCATTTTAATAACATATAACCATATAGTTAGTTAGATTAAGTATACATCGAAGAAAAACTTGTTTTCAAGAACAAATGTAAACATTTCACAAGCTTATTTATAACCAAAAAAGCCTGGCATAGTATGCCAAGCAATTGTATTTATTGACCTATTTTGTTCATTGCCAAGATTTCATTTTCAAGTATTTCTTTATAAGAATCTAACTGTTTCGTTCTAGCGCTTTCATATACTTTGATTTCTTCACTTACATCATCTCCATCTTCTTTATTTAATAAAGATGTTGTAGCATTTTTTGTGTTTGTGAAATAGTAGCCTTTATCATTGCCCCACCACTTATTGTTTTCAACTGCCTTATCTGCATGCGCATCAATTTTAGCAGCCGCATTCGGTGAGAATAAGTAATAATTGTATTCACACAAACCATTTAATTGGTATGCCACATCTAGGACATCATTTACTTTGTCTTTCTTTAAATCTTGAATGATTTCATCCATATATTCAATGTTGTTTTGATATCCCACGTGTTTCATCACAACATCACTCGAGAATACAATTCCGACAAAGTTATCTTGTACATATTTAAATAAGTCTAATACTTTCTTATTGTAGGCTTTTCCATCTTTTTGAATCGAAGTAACATCCGATTTAGAGTTCACCGCCTTTACATAACGATTATTAATATCTTGACCCTCTTTATTTAGTGCATCCACTTCTTTTTCAAAAACAGCTAAAGCCTTGTCCCAATCCTTTTTAGAAACACCAGCTTCCAAAGCTAAATCTTCATTAAAGCTTTCCTTTAAATCATCAATGGTAGCCTGCATATTTAAAGACATAGCTGGAAGCTGATCGATGGCGATAGCCATACTTCCAAATACCGCAATATTAGCCTTCATAACCTTTTCACTGTACGTATCTGTATTATCGGATTCTGTATGATAATGCAGTTGTGTCCAAGTATATTCACCATCATCCTTTGTTTCTCCAGAACAAGTATCCGTTGTATTTAAGAAATAAGGAACTCCCGCATTACGATAAGAAACACCATCTTCCATTGTCGTTGTATCATATGTCTTTGTAGAAATACCATTCTTATATTCTTTTACAGCATCATCCAATGCACCTGAATCGACTAAGCTTTTCACTAAAGACGCATATTCAGGAACACAAGTCACCATGAATGTATCTGAACCATCATCATAAGCATCCAATTCAAAGTTAAATAAAGCTAAAGTTTTATTAGCCCACTCAGGATGTACATTGTTGATCAATTCATAAGCCCCTCTTGTCCAGTCAAATTCAGTTCCTGTTGCACCCCATTCTTCAGCACCATGCGCAACAACCACAATATCATTTTCAGGCACATAGCCACTATCGATCATCGTTTTAGCCATCGACATTATGGTTCCAATGGCACTACAGTCATCTTGAAAACCAGTAAAATACATATCATAATGTCCGGCAAAAATAATTTGTTGATCATGTGACTTACCAGGAATATAGCCAACCACATCATAACTTGTACCATTGCCTTCTTCCATCACACTATCCACTTTTAAAGTGGCCATATCATGACCTTGTTTTAAAGCTTTTTTGATTTGTTTGTACTCACTCATTGTGATGATTGTCGTAGGCATAATATCTTCTGCACAAACATCCTGAATCTGATGATCATCATCACTAAATCTTCCATATCCATCCAAATCGTATGTGACTAATGCTTTTGCGCCATGCTCATAAGCCTCATAGATATAGCCGCCAATCCAAGACTCATTAAATTGATCCACACCTACTAGAGCAATCTTACCTTCAACGTCCTTGCCTTCATAGTCTTTCGCAAAACCAGTACCACAATCTACGATTTGTGCTGTAATCCCATTTTCATCTGTACCATTCACCATATACGATACGGGCATCATATCAATATCTGTTCCTTCAATCGTAAGTGAAGCATCATTATACTGCCACTTATCCACATTCACAGGTATCTTTTCTACATTCTTTAAACCAATGGCCTTCATTTCCTTAGCCAAATAATCGGCTGTTCTATGTTCTGCATCGGAACCACTCGTTCTAAATCCAAGTGAATTATCATGTAATGAAGTATCTGTAGACAATGTTTTTGTGAAGTCATACGCATAGTCCATATCAATTTCATTCACGTAGGCATCAATCGAATCTTGATAGATGGCCTCATCTTTTGTCGAACCACAACCCACTAGGCTCAACACCAATACTGCACTAAGGCTTGCTCGTAAAATCTTTTTCATATTCCTCTTCTCCTTTACCAACACAAAAAAAGATAGGCGCACAATATACACCTATCTTCGTCCATCATCTATCTGCATACTTTTCGTAACAGAAATTCCAGCTTATTGACCATTTCATAAGGTATATTGTACTTTATAAAACTGAGCTTTTAACTCAATCAATAAGGGTAAACACCCTTCCGTATTCCCTAAATACGGTTCTTGCTTCTTCAACAAGTCTTCGGCATTTGACCCGGCCGTCCGTGTAGCCTTAGCCTATATCTAGGCGGTCAATTTCTGTACGATTTGTACGCAAAAAAATATACAGGAAAATGATATTTTTTGTCAACTAAAATTTTTAAAAATATGTAACCCATCCACTTTTGTCTCTAGCTTTTTAAAATAATAGGCAAGAATTAAAGTGGAAAAAATGCATACTATTAGATAAATCCAGTCATTTAAATATGGATCAAATAAGTTCATTGAAATTCTTTGAAGTATATAGATTTCAAATACATATTGACCTAAGAAATGAAACAAACTATTTTTAATTTCTTTATATGCACATACATCTACAATCAAGAAACAAAACGCAATCGAAATTATTTCATATGCGAGTATTGGTAAGTGAAGACAATATAAACTAAAAGCTAAAATCATCAAGAAAATAAAGAAAATTGGTTTTTGAATAATGGAACAAACTCGATCTTTATATTTAGATAGAATCATACCTGCTGGAAAACAAAGAATGATATTGTACCACCAAGCCTGATCCTTTATTACATCCATCAAAATTATATATAGTATGGTAAATACTACACATGAAGTCATACTATGTTTCTTACATTGTTTAAACGAAATATATACAATACTATACATAGCTAATATCGCAAATACATACCAATTACTATTTCCAATGGAACTTAAAGCCGTAAATGAGAATACAATACGAACAAAGGAATAATCCTTTCTTAATAAGAATGACAAAGCCAAGTAAATACATAATGCCATACAAAAGTGAATATAAAACTTCAATATTCTTTTTCTTGGCATGCTGTCAATATACACAATACCTCTTCTTTTAATTTGTTCCATAATGCCATATCCCGAATAGAACAAGAATGGTGCAACCATGAGTTGTCCAATTGCCAATAAAAGATTATTCCATGGCATAGTTTCATATTGTCCAAAATGTGATAAGAACACAAACAACACAAAAATTCCATTGATACATGTCGTCTGTTCTTTATTTAATGCCCTTTTAAAATCCATTTCATGCCCTCACAATAAGATATTATATCACCATATTATCTCCTTCAATGGAATATTTATTTTAGTATTTCCATTGATAAAACATTTCAATGTGGTACAATATGAATGAAAAGAGAGCACCCAATAAGGAGTTCTCCTGGAGAAAATTTATAGTTTTGAAATAACTACCTTGGTTTCCTGCAAGAATGATGAGGTAGTTTTTTCTTATGTCTTTTCAGTTTATGTATTTGTTTGTCCATATCTTCAATTATATGAAGCAGATTTAAGATTGCTTCAGCAATCTGAACCAATCTGTGGACAATTACTAACAAAATCGACAAGAATATTGTCACAAATATTAAATATCCATACACAATATCACCTCCTTGAGGCTATGGAACTCAAGTGTTTTCGTAACTTGGAGCCCCTGTGACGGTATTAATACGATTAATACAGCCGTTCCCTAGGAGAACTACCTTAGGTCTATTTGGACCTATCCTATTGTTTACTCTCATATAAATTGTATCATGTAGCATAGATATTCAAAAGAATATTCTTTGTTTAAAAGATATAAGAAATCTTTAATTTCATACCCTGAATAAACCAAAAGTGGACATTTCTGCCCACTATTTATTACGACTAATATAATTTGCGAGTGCACCCAGTAAGTTAGCATCTTGACGATATGTACAACACTTTAAGTTAGGTGTGATGATATCCATACCCATCTTTTCACGAATTATATTATATTCTTCCATTAATCTTTCAACAAAATCATCTCTTTGACTTATCGCACCACCAAACAAGATCATTTCAGAATCTAGTGTATGTTGTACATTAAATACACCTATAGCTAAATTGTGATAGAACTGTTTAATGACTTGTTTACACAATGCATTTCCGGCATTTGCCTCTTCAAAGATTCGAACTCCATCCCAACTTTCATTTGTCGCCTCTTCCATCTTACGAACCATACTTGAAGTAGACGCCATCAAGCTAAAGTTTTGAATGTTTCCTGCCTCATCCTCTACAAGCATCATACCAAATTCACCGCCATAGCGATGTGCTCCAGGACATACTTTTCAATCTCTAATAATGGCACCACCAACACCAGTACCAATCACAAAGAAGGCCATATCTTTAATGTCTTGTGCTTTTCCAAAATATACTTCAGATAATGCTGCACAATTCACATCATTTTCAATTTCACAATGCAATCCAAGCTCTTTTTGAATCACATCTCGCCAAAGAATGCCTTGTAAGAAAGGAAGTGCCCATACGGCATCAATCACTGCATTTTCTACGTCAATAGAACCACAAGAACTGATTGCGACACCATCTAGTTCATAATCATCTTTAAACATTTGATGAAAACACTTCATACATGCCAACAACTCTCCAAAAGTATCTGTCATCGAATATGATTTTTTCTCAATGATTTTCCCCTCACGACTAAGAAGTCCACTCTTCATCGAACTTCCACCAATGTCAAATCACAAATAATTTTTCATAATTTCCTACATTAAGCCAACATCTGCATAGTCTATCAATACAATTATATGAAAGTCCTTTACGTATATTAACCTAATTCATTTCCTAAGCGGATTCGCTATTTTCTATGAACATATGGTACACCATTAAGATACCATTTCTGATATACTAACTCGGTTGGATGAGAAATAATTTACGCCAATGTAAACAAATGGTATTACGCCAACACCCATTTGAGTTCCGCTCATCTAACGTCGATTAGAGAACTAGACTTCTCCGTAATATATGCATAATATCTAGTTCTCTCCTCTAAAATTTGTTGTCCAACGGTTTAGATTCGTGCTAGAATAATATTGTCTAGAGAGTCATTCTAACACATTTGATATCTAACCATTCTTATACTTTCCTGACTCTCTAAATGTGGACCAGTTGTTGCTGGTCTTTTTTTTCGCATTGAAAAAGGCTCAAATCCTTTCGATTTGAACCCACTTTATTATTCCATTGGACAATCACAAACAATAGAAGCAGTATCCACTTCAATTTTTGTCACCACAAATGGCAATTGCGTTTGGTCCACATCCATTCCATACAAGATCAATGATAATGTATGTCCTTTAGGAATTGTATAGTCGTTGCTGACAAAGTCAAATGAATATGTATACCAAGTATCTGGATCAATGGCTTCCTTTGAATAATTATTCAAACGATTTTGTGCATTCATCCAACCTCGCGTAATCACAAAATAATCGGATGGTTTTTCTTCCATTTTAAAGACAAAAGAATGATTTTCATCCCCATCCAAATCAGATGTCAAACGAATTTGTTTTCCCTTTTCCACAAGCATTGCACTCAAAATAGCCGTAGGCTGTTGAATTCGAGCCCTAAAAGAAACTTTGGCTCTTCCCGCAAAACGCGTATCTTCCTTCATTGTTTCTAAATCAAAAGAAAGCGAATGCGCATTTTGAGTTAAAACCAACTCATCTAGCCATGCCTTTGTGTTTTTTTGTTTACGATCATAAATCGTTTGCGACAAATCATCCACAATCATCTGATTTCCATTCTCTTGTACACGATAGGACTTATAAGATTTAGGTGGCCAAACCTCTTCTTCCATCCACAATTTTTGATCTAAGTTATTCTCAATATAAATCTTAGACTCATTTTGAATACCTGTATCAATCCCTTTTAAATAATAATCCAACCAACGATCGATCAATCCTAATGTAGGACTATCCTCAAGATGATACGTATAAATATGTTGTCCTTGATGCAACAACATCATGCGATCTTTACCAAGTTCTTGTAGCTTTTCATACAAACGAATCCCTTGATCTGGTTTTACATTCCAATCATTTAAGCCTTGAAGAATAAATACCGAAGCTTGGATACGATCGGCATGCTGCAAATAATTACGCTCATCCCAAAAGCGATTGTAGTTTCCCGATTGTCTGTCTTCACCTTCTTGTAGAGTCTTTTGATTCTTTTCAAACAAAGGTTTGATCGACGCAAAATCATTTGGATCCAATGCCCGTGAAAAACAATACTTTGCCAAAATATCCAAGTCATCCCCTTGCCAATCCATGGCCGGTAAAGTTAAACCATTATGACGATAATATTCATACCAGTTGGAAATGCCCGCTTCAGGAAGAATTGTCTTTAAGCCTTCTACACCTGTTGTGGCTACCCCAATACACATTGTACCCAAATAAGAACGTGCAGACATCGCAACAGAACCTGTACACCAAGATGCCAAAACTTGTACCGTTCTTGTCTTATCTCTAAAAGCTCGAGCTCTTCCGTTTAACCAATCAATGACCGATTTAAACGCAAGAATCTCCTCTTCACTTCCCGTCATTGTTAATCCGTCGCTTCCCCTTGTACCAAGTCCACCACTAAACACACCAGCATAGCCACGTTCTAGTAAATGAGCATATAAATCTGAAATGCATTCATAAGCGCTTGGATCTGGTTCTGGATACGGACTGCTTTCTACAATTTGTTCAGCTTCTTTTTTAGGACAAACTACAGGATCTTTTGGATGAAACGTGATATCCTCACGCTGAATATTCTGACTTGGATATGTCTGTATATTTGTATTTACATCATACAAATCATACCAATCCTCATTACAGTGCAACATATATGGATTGGCCACAAAAACAGCCGGAACTTTTTCATCTAGCTTTGGACGCTTAATATAAACCGCAATCAAATCATATTGTCCATCTTGATCTGTATCCACTGTAGTTTCCACAAAAACTCTTTCAAATAATGCTTCCATATTAATTTACTTTCGGATGTTTCTTTAAATACGATTTCCAAACCAACACAAACACAGCTCCTAAAACTAACATTGCAACTAAGAAGCCAAAGAATAAACGATATCCACCAACACCTGGATTTTGATCAATCATCATGCCCGCTAAAACAGATACAAAAATTTCTGGCAAATACCCAATTGTAGAAATAATTCCAGCAGCCGTTCCAGAATACTTTTCTGGTACAGCACCCTCATCCATCATAGCCCATGTTTGTGCATAGTTTACATTATAGAAAATATAGATTAAGACAAACAAAACTGTAAAGAGTACGATAGAACCTGCATTTGTTGGCAACAATAAAATTCCCAAAGTACCCAAAGCCATTACCACAAATGAAATCAATAGAGCATTTCCTGTACCAAACTTATCGGAGAAGAAGCCTCCACCAACGTTTCCAAATAAAGAAAACCATCGTTTCATAGCTGCAAGTGTAGCTCCAAAAGTAACTGTGGCTCCTAAAATAGATGTGGCATATGGTGTAAAGTAATACAAAGACAAGGTAAATACATAATTACAGAATGTCACAAAACTGATGATCCAGATGGCTGGCATTTTTAATACTTCCCCAATGCCTTTAAAAGAAATACGTTCACTTGCTTCCATATGTCCATCTTTTACTTTAAAGAAACAGAAGATGCCCATCGCAATTGTCAAAACGGAATAATAAACAATGACTGTTTTCATACCTGCCACTTCGTCATTGATTTGACCAATGCCAATACGGAAAGCTACAACAGCACCCATAGCCATCAATGCAGCACCAACGCCACGACCACCTTCAAAGAATCCATAGGCTTTTCCTTGATCATCCGAATCCGATAGAATACGAACAGCTTTTACACAGGCTGGCCAAAACGCAAATAAACTTGAAATGCCCCAGAATGCATAAAGTGCTAGTAACTGATAGTAATTCAATGGTAATAAGTGTACAAAACCACCCAAGCCTGTTCCAATTAAAGAAACCGTTAAGATCATTCTTGTAGAAAAGCGGTCTGCCACAATACCTCCAAATAAATAGGAAATCATACCAAAAATTCCTAAAATACTTCCAAACACACCCATTTGTGTATTCGTCAAATGATACGTAGCTAAATATGCATCATAGTAATCAAAGCGAAAATATGGCAAGCCATAAATAATCGCCCCTCCAAATGCGACGATAATAATAGCCCAGAAGTTCTTTGCCGTCTTATCGCCAAAACCTAGTTTTTTAAATAATTTGTTCATCTTTTCTCTCCCTTACTTAAAACTATTTCATTTTCTTTATGATTAAAGGTATGAAGTCCCTGATAAAGAACAATACCTGCAATCGCATATAATATAGCGGCTATAAAATAAGCCTGCTGATACCCAGATTGGTGGACAAATAAAATCTTTCCTGTAAAATGACCACTCAATATACTCACAATACCCGCCGTAAAATTCACTACGGAAGTATAAACAGGCCGCAAATCTTTAGGAATCACATCCATCGATAGAGCACTATCCACAGGACTTGATAAATTCGCAAGGCCCGCACGTATAAATAGTGATGCACCAACAACAGGTACAACATATTTACCAAAATAATTTCCATTTCCAATCATCAACATAAAAGGAATGGAGGCCATGACCGTTAAAAAGATCGTTCCCACTTTACCCAATTTTTTTGTGCAATTCGGTGTAAAAAACATAAATAAGACAATCGCAACATAGGAAATGGATACCATTAAAGAACTGGTTGCCTTATCAATATGTAAATTTCGATTTAGATATACAGTATAGTACGATGTAAATAGGCCCATCGCAAAAGAAATCAAAGCCCAATACAATAAATAAGCCCGGGAATATCGATTTAATAAAAGTTGTCTTGCACCATTGATTTTTTCCTTTAAAGAAAGCCTTGGAGTAAGTTCCATTTGATAATCCGATTTCTTTTCCGATATACATAATACAGGAATCAAGGAAATTAACGCAATACACCCCACCACGAATAGAACCATTCGATTCGCATCCATATAAGATTGGTGTAAACCAGATGAAAGATGCGTCATATAGCGCGTTGCCTCTTGGGCTTGCGCATATGAAATGTTGGCCACACAACTAAACGCCTTTACCACAAAGGCTCCACCAAGATACGTTGCCAAGAAATATCCAATATACCCCATATAGTAAGTTCTTGTATACCAATGTATTTCTTGATCTTTAAATGCTTCTGTATAACAAGCAATAAAAGGACTTAACATGATAAAGTGCAGCTGCACACCCGTTAATGCCAATAGGGTTGCGATATATAAAGCCCAAGTAAAATCCATACAGACGGCGCCAAAAAAGGCACAGGCCGTTGAAAGTGAACAAAAAAGTAATAGCTTTTTATAGCCAATCTTTGGCACGAACAACAATAAAGCTGCACTTATGAATGTGGCATATCCATAAAAGGCCCAAAAGGATGTTGCGATAGAAGTTTGTGCTTCTTGCAGATAATTCACAAACGTATCGTACAAAACTCCACTTGCCAAATTATTAATGACATAACTAATTATAAAATAAACAATATTCCGTTTATCTCTTCGTTCTTCCATTTCTTCAACTCCTAAAAACTGTTTAAAATTATACGATTATAAAAAAAACAAATCAATTGTTAATTATATATTTTCAGTAAATCGATGAAATGAAAAAGAGGATGAGTTCTAAGTCATCCTCGGTTCGGGCTCCTCACCCTGCATTTTTGTTTAAATTGAATTTAGCTTCTCGCCATTCAAGAGCTATCGTTCGTTTGCGTTATACCATATATATAATATATATTTAAAGCACTATATTTATGATTTATTTTCAAATTATTTATCTAACATCTGCACATCTAGTTCATCTCACAACTAAAGTCACAAGTGTTCTTAGATTGCACAATAAATTCAGATACCGCACTCATTTGATTGATTCTTTTAATAGAGATCCAATTCAATGTAAATGTAAAGCCCCAATGCAGTATGCTTATACATATTAATTCAATAGTTTTCCTTCTAAATAGGAACATCTTAGATAATCTGGATTACTGTAATAAACATTTGAATTAAACCAAGTAATTTCATCAATGATGAAAGAATTAAATATTTTGCGAATATGTTGTACTAACTGATTTTCTGATGTTAATGTATCCAAAATCAATCTTTGGTAAACTTTACCAATTGCGGTATAAGAGGGTACCTTGTATTTACAATCGGCTACAGAATCATACTTACCATTTTCTATATGATACGTATCAATCCACTCATCACAAACTTGTTCAAATGAAAGACAATGATTTACACTAGCAACATCCAATTCGTGTAAGATTTGTTCATCACTCATTTTAGAAATGATATAGTTTCTGTGATTTTTGGTGATACGTGCTACAAACTCAACCATAGAACAAAAATAAAATAGATCATCTTTATTGAATTTCATGAATTGCTTCACTCCTTTCGAATTTTAGACATTCAAGAGCTTGAATAGAATGAAAACTAATTTGATGGGTTGGATGTTTGAACTTTGCTAGTTCCCAAAAAACAGACCTTGGAATATCACCGTTGATATAATCATTCACATAGTTCCAAATGGTATCATCAGCCATTGGGCCTTCGACAATATCATAGCTATGAACTTTTCCTGACCTACAATCTGTAATGAAATCCAACCATTCATCACTCATTGTTTCAAACTTTTTAATTTTTAAGTCTTTGTTTTCGGTATATTTATAAATATTAACAAACCCATTTTGACTTCTTTTATTTGCCCATTTATAGGCTTGCTCATAATTTATGGTGCAATAGAATCCCCAGGAAAAATCTTTTGTATATTTTGTTTTACGTATTTCTGGAAATTCAACAATCTCTCCACTACCATGGTATAAAAGAATATCTTCCATAGCTGATTCTCCTCTCTAAGTTATACTTTAAATCTACTATATATATTTTACCAATTTGAAGAAGTATTCTCAATCTCAATAAAAGCTACATGAAGCATATTGTTTCTTGATTTAATCAGAGTCTTAGGGATATTCCCTAAACACTTGTCTTTGATCAATCAAAGACGTTGCTTGCTACAACTGTAGACATTAATTGTCTACAGTCTTTTTCTTATCCGGTATAAGATTTTTTAGATCATGATTCATTTTCTAACATTTCTTTTTTCTGATTTTGTAATTTTAAATTTGAAGATATTTTTTTTAATTGTGAGTACCCATATGGCATCCTCATCTAATAAATTAGCATTAAGAATGTTAATAAACAGCTAGTAAATCAGGTAAATATGCTATAGCTAGACAGCATGAAAATGTCTAGGGGTTATCAGATGGGTACTCACAAAGATAAATACAAAATGCAGGCTACTATTACAATAGCCTTTTTGTCGTGCCCTGCAATTCATCTTTTATGATATTTCATCACTTTTTCACATATAATATTTTCCTGTCCCGAAACCAAAATCTTAATATACAAAAAAATGAGGATGAGTTCTAGGTCATCCTCGGTCGGGTTTCTCACCCTGCATTTTAGTTTAAATTGAATTTAGCTCCTCGCCATTCAAGAGCTATCGCTCGTTTGCATTGTACCATAAGGCATCTAAAAGTTCTAACATATAATTCCAATCATGCTTATTCAATATTCATAATTCTTTTATTGATATTTCCGAAGCATCACGCAAAATCTAAAATTAAAATTTAGGGAACTTTTTCGTTATATATTATATCAATAGTTCCCTAAACAATAAATACAAACAGGGAACTTTTATCACACACAACACTTAATAAGTTCCCTATTTTTTATCCTGTTGTTTTATTGTATTTAAAACATCTGCTTCTCGTGATATTTATTTCAAACTGTTTTTGACTATTGTTAATCATTTTATCGGAACATTATAAGATTTTACCAAGCATATACGCTTTTCTCATCTTCTGCAGCCCTTGTATCATGTAGATATCTCGAAATGCATATTCACTTGCATACATGATAATTTCTACATCTTTAATACACAACAACCAATACAATAAATGGCTTTTCTTTGAAATCTAAAACTTGTTGACACAATCACCTTGTGGCATTAGTATAATAGCTAAAGCTGACTTTAGGTCAAGAAAGAGAGGAAATCATGTATTACACAATAGGACAAGTATCTGAAATGTTTGATTTACCCATCTCTACCCTTCGATATTATGATAAAGAAGGATTTTTCCCTCATTTAGTTCGCAAAGGCAATATTCGCTATTTCAGTAATCATGAAATTGAGGCCTTACATCTCATTGAATGTTTAAAGAAATCGGGTCTTGGCATTAAGGAAATCAATCAATTCTTTGCTTTGGTTTCTGAAGGAAGTGCAAGTTTTGAAAAGAGAAAAGAGTTGTTTGAGGCTCGAAAAGAGGCTGTAGAAGCTGAAATTAAAAGTCTTCAAGAAACACTATCTTTATTAGAATTTAAGTGTTGGTACTACTCAAAAGCTATGGAGGATGGTACAGAAGAATACATTCAAGCTATGCTTCCAGACAAGCTTCCAAATGCCATTCAAAAATTATATGATGCAAGTCATAAATAAGAAAATGGAGCAGATATTCTGCTCCAAAGCTATTCAAAACCAGCTGGCTCGTTCTGATTTTGATTGACTGATTCTTAAATTTCAAACCATTTGATTTCACAAGCATCCAATTCAACTTCGAAACTTGTTCCATCACCCTTATACACGGTAGTTGTCTGTGGTTCATATGTATTATTGACAACACAGAAACTGTTTGTAGAAGGATATACGTTGATATCCACATTGTAGTTGTCGGAATACCAGCGTTTCATTTCTTCTTCTTTGTGTGCTGCAAAGAAGATTGCACGATACAATAGTC
This sequence comes from Holdemanella sp. MSK.7.32, assembly GCF_024460475.1. Lineage (GTDB taxonomy): Bacteria > Bacillota_I > Bacilli_A > Erysipelotrichales > Erysipelotrichaceae > Holdemanella. The sequence goes on from NZ_JANFYN010000014.1 coordinate 38,105, forward strand.
TTACGTTTTCAAAACTAAATGGAAGACCATTCATATACACGCCGCGACCTTTTCCATATTCATTTACAGCTAAATTGACATGTAGATCTTTTTCAGCCAAGATTTCGGTTTCAGGAAGAGCATATACATCATTTACACATTCTCCCCAATCTTCATGTTCTAATTGTTCTGTAATAAAGTGGTTTGGATGTACTTGCCAATTGTATTTGTCTGTATGCATTGTGAAACCTAATTCTTTATCCACACCCAATACATCGTATAAAGTGAAGAATTTACCGTTGCGGTTGATAGCTGTTGGCTCACCTACACCGATAAATCCACCGCCCTGGTCGACATAGCGACGAAGAGCTGTAATCACTGGTTCATCAAATTCGGCTCCACCACTAAAGCTTGTGTATGCAGAACCAATATTCATCACAACGTCCATATCATCTAAGATGGTTGGATCTTTTCGTATATCATCAAAACTAATGAAATGAACATCAAATGGGAAACCACTCAACGCCTCCATTACACCTGTATATGAATAGATTTGTTTGTACCAAATGGCATGGTGAACCAAGTGTGTTCCCCAACGACGAAGTTCTCCCCAACTATTAATTACACCCACTTTTAATAAGTTTAATGGAACTTGTTGGTTCACATGAGAATATAGCGTACGGAATTCGTCACATACCTTTTCAATATAATCAATGAATTCAGGGAAATCCAATGCCAATTTTAAATATCCACCATAACCAATACGATCGACTGGACTACGTAAAATAGCTCTACGAGCTGTTACCCAGTTCACCTTAGCTTCTTTTAATGGATCTCCATTTTCATGGAAAACATCTGGGAAGAAGTATGGTAAGAATCTTCCTTCTGTATACTTAACACCCTTAATATCGGAAATTAAACGAAGTGTTGTACCAGAACCAACTGATCCTACAACCGCATCCAATCCAATGGATTCAAAATATTTTCCAAATGGCTCTGTACCAATCCAGTGATCCCCTAAGAACATCATGGCTTCTTTTCCATATTCATGACAAATATCTACAAATTTCTTCGCTAATTTACTTACTTCACGCTGTTGGAAATCCATGAAATCACGATATTCCTTAGTTGGAACACAGAAAGTTGAGTTATTAAATCCTTTGTTGATAATATATTCCGCTCTAAATGGATAGCCCACTTCTTTTTCAAACTGTTCCAAAATATATGGAGATACAGAAGCACTGTATCCAAACCAGTCTACAAATTTTTCGCGTGCAAATTCATCAAATTGAAGCGTGAATTGGTGGAAGAACGTTGTAAAACGAACAACATCTACATCATCTCTTTCTTCACAGAATTTTCTAAATTTATCCAATACATACTTTTGTGTTTTAGGTTGTCGAACATCAAAAGTCATTTGATGTTCTTCACCCTTCCAATCATTCGTTAGAGCATTATACATATGCACAGGATCCCAAATCACAAATGCCAAGAAGCTTACTGTATACGCATGATACGGAATTGTATCATGAATAATCACTTCACCCGTTTCTTCATCATAATCCCAATTTGTGATGACATCATCCGTTGTACGATCAATAACTTCCCACCATCTGTGATTGTCTTTTGTGTTTGGCTTTAATTGATCTTTATAGAAATGCTGCATGATTTGAATCTTTAACTCGGTTGACTTTGCCGTCACAAAATCACTCATCAAATACATCTGTTGGATTTCATCTGGATTTGCCTTGGCCCACGCATTATCTTTTCTTGTCGTATAGTAAGTCGCATATTGCTTAATATCCATCTTACGCAATTCTTCTGGCATATCCGTTCCGTCACAGTCACGGATGGCATCGGCTTTCCATCGATTAATAATCTCAATTGTTGCATCAATTACATCAACATCTGTCGGTACAGTTACTCTGCCTGTTTCAATCATTTTATTTTCTCCTAAACTAGTCAATTCTATTTTCAGTTTCTATATCAAAGAAATGTATTTTTGATAAGTCCATTGTTAATTTAATTGTTGAATGTGCTTCTGGTTCCAAACGAGAATTTACTTTGGCACACATTTTTTGTCCATTTAAAGCACCATGCAAAATATATTCATGGCCCAATAGTTCGGCCACTTCAATTTCAAAATCAAAGTTAGCACTCGGATATGTATCCGCCACTATACCCTCACCATGTAAATCTTCTGGACGAATACCCATGATAATTTCTTTTCCTTGGTAACTAGAAAGTTTTTCTCTATACATCAAAGGAATTTCAATCTTCATATCCCCCACATGAAAGAATCCATTTGTATAAGTACCCTTCACAAAGTTCGTTGCAGGCGCACCCAAGAATCCAGCTACGAATAAATTTGCCGGATTATTATATATTTCTTTTGGCGTACCAATCTGCTGGATATATCCACCCTTCATAACAACAATACGATCAGCCATAGTCATGGCTTCCGTTTGATCGTGTGTTACATAAATGGTAGTAGCTCCAATACGTTCATGAAGCTGAATGATTTCCGAACGCATTTGTACACGCAATTTCGCATCCAAGTTTGATAGTGGCTCATCCATTAAGAATACCTTCGCATTACGAACGATAGCACGACCCAAGGCAACACGCTGTCTTTGACCACCTGATAAAGCTTTTGGCTTACGATCCAAATAAGGCTCAATCTCTAAAATACGAGCAGCTTCATGCACGCGCTTATCAATTTCTTCCTTACTATACTTACGTAATTTCAAGCCAAATGCCATATTCTCATATACACTCATATGAGGGTATAACGCATAAGACTGGAATACCATCGCAATATCACGATCTTTTGGTTCCACATCATTCATTCTTTTTCCATCAATGTAGAAATCACCGGCACTAATCTCTTCCAAACCAGCAATCATACGAAGTGTTGTAGATTTACCACATCCACTTGGTCCTACAAACACAATAAACTCTTTATCTTTAACTTCTAAATTAAAGTCAAATACAGCCTGAACATTGTTGTCATATATTTTATCAACATGCTGCAATGATAATTCTGCCATACTTCTTCCTCCTATTTATGTTTTCGATTGTATAGAAACAATAATGTTAGTAAGCCTGTCAATCCAACGATTTCAATCATTAGATTACGAACACTTACCGTCTTCTGTGCCCAAATGATCATACCTAAGAACACAAAGAATAAAACGATCATAATTATGTTCATTACTTTATTTTCATCTCTCATATTAGACACCTTACTCTTTCATTCCACCAATACTCATGCCCTGTGTAATCTTCTTTTGAACACAAATATAAAGAACTAACGTTGGAATCATAACAATTACCAACCCAGCATACATGACACCAAAGTTTGCCTGTGACTTTGCATCGGCCATTAAATATTTAACACCAACGGCCAACGTCGCATTTTCTTTATCCATAAAAGTAAATGCGATAATATATTCATTCCAGAAAGCCAAGAATTGAAATAGGATAACCGTAATAATACTTGGTCTTGCCATGGGAATCATAATCTTTGTCATGGTCTTAAAGTAGCCACAACCATCAATGCGAGCCGCCTCTTCATACGCCTTAGGCAACGTTTTAAAATAACCCGTCAACAAATAGATTGTGAAAGGTAAGGCCGTTGCCGCATACACGACAGAAAGCCAGAACTTACTATTTAAGAAAAAGTCAAATCCAAGCTTAATGTCCGCATTAAATAACATTAAGAAAATTGGCAAAACAATATAGTTCACATTTACGAAAAGTCCAGCCATGAAAAGTCCATTAAAGAATTTCTTTCCCGCAAAATCAAATCGTGCCAAAACATACGATGCAGGAAGAGCAACCACCAATAAAATGACTAATGATAGTGCTGTTACAATGATTGTATTTAATAAATAATCACCCATTCTTGCTTTCACAAAGGCATCCGCAAAGTTTGACCACAATATTTGTTTGGGAAGATCAAATGGATTTCCACTCACCAATTCCAATTGCGATTTTAAAGATGCAAGGAATACCCAAACGATGGGTACAATAATCGAAATAGCTAATGTGATCAGTGCCACATAAACAAAGATCTTGTATAAAGGAAAATTACGTTTCTTCATATCTCATCCTCCTAATACTGTAATATATCACGTTCAGTGACCTTATTTATGATGGCGGATAAGGCAAATGAGAATACGAAGATACATACTCCGACGGCCATACCAAATCCGTATTTACCAGCGAACGCATTGTTGTACATATAGTTCAATGCCACTTCACTTCCTAGATTTCCCTCACTTGTCAATTGAACGAACATAAATGATAAGTTGATTGTAGAAATTACGAAGAAAGTTAAAGTTGTACGAATGTTATCCCAAATCAAAGGTAAAGTAATCATAAAGAACTGTCTGACTTTACTAGCCCCCTCAAGACTAGCAGCCTCATATAGGTTTTCTGGAATACTCGACATACTCGACATATACATAACCATATAATAACCAATGGCCTGCCATACAAGGGCACCAATAATAGAATAGTTAATAACAGCCGGATTTCCCATCCATTGTTGTTGTAAAGACGAAAGTCCAATCATACCGAAGAATGTATTTAAAATACCATTCGTAGGTTGATAAACAGCTGAGAAAATACCTGCAATAACAACAATACTCAAAATATTTGGAATGTAGAAAATAACACGGAAGAAGTTTTTACCAACAAACTCTTCACGAGTTAATAATGTCGCAAACAATACGGCCAACACCAAAGTGATGATCGTAATCAATACAACATACAAGATTGTATTTTGCATAGCCTCAATAAAACGCATGTCGTTAAAAAGAACCTTAAAGTTGAAGAACCCGGCAAAAGTGGCATCACTTACGAAATTGCTCTTTTTAAAGAATGCTGTCTTAAATACATCAATCGTTGGAATCACCATAAAAATGAAGACTAGAATAACGGCTGGTGCAAGACACGCAAATACGAAACGATTTTGTGCTTTCTTTTTATTCATGAGTTTTTCCTCCCATCTTTTAAAAAGCGACGAGCAACAATTTGCTCATCGCTTTAAGTTTAATTATTCAGTTACAGCTTTGTTTTTAGATAATTTAACCCAAGCATCTGCTAATTTGCTTTGGTAATCTTTTGCAGTTAATTCACCAGTAGCTAAAGAGTCAATTGAACCAAATACTGTTGCAGCACGGTCAAAGTCTGGTAAGTTATCTGTGTTGTAAGGAGCAAATGCACCTAATGCAGCAGAAGCAGTGTCATATACTGAGAAGAATTCTTTTGTATATCCATCTTCCATAGCCGCAATAGTGTCTGACATATGTGTAGTTGGAACAATGTTTCCACCTTCAGCCATGATCTTAACACCTTCATCCGAATAGATAAACTTCAAGAATGCTTTCGCATCATCTACGTTTTTAGCTTGAGCAGGAATCCATACTTGTTCAGTCATAGAACCAACGAAACGTTCACCATCTTTTTCTAATGCAGGCAATGGAAGTAATCCCCAGTGATAATCTTCAGGCGTTGTATCTGCCATTTCATTCACTACCCAGTCACCATTAGGCATGAATAATGCTTTTCCATCAATGACAGCCTGCTGGTTCATTGTGAAACCATCTTTCGCATTCGCATTTGAGACTGTATCAGAATATAAATAATCAGGGCTTACTAATTTAGTTAAAATATCGATAGTTTGTTTAGCACCATCTGTATTCCAAGCATCCTTATCATAATTTAATACGTTAGATAATAATTCTTCTCCACCAGTTTCTTTCAACAATGCATTTAATGTGTTGTCAAAATAACCATTTGTTGGATAAGTAAATAATGCGATACCATCTTTCTTAGCTTGATCACCTAAAGCCCAGAATTCTTCCCAAGTTGTTGGAAGTTCATATTTCTTTCCTTCTCCAACCAATTCAGTATTATAGAAGAATCCAGCTGGAGTTGTCTTAAGTGGCATCAAATAAGATTTTCCATCACCATAATATTGTACGATACTACTATTTGCGTAGTTTTCATCCATACCAACTTCTTCAACTACATCTGAAATATCCAATACTTCATGAGTATTTAATTGAGTTTCAGTATATCCAGAAGGCTGACCTAAGTTATAGTAAACAACATCAGAATATTCACCCTTCGCATTTTCTTTATTCAATACATCTGGCAATTCTTTTTCAAAACGCAATTGAACGTCTACATCCGGATTTGCCTTTTCGAAAGCCTTAGCCAATTTTGTGAATACTTCTTCACCATTACCACCAGAGAAAGAATCAAATTTTAATACTCGCTTATCTCCAGAATCAGAATTTTCAGCTGGTTTGCTAGAACATCCTGCTAACATAGATGCTGCCATCGCAAATGATAACCCAGCAGTTATAACTTTTTTCATACTTTACCTCCTCATAAATTCGTATGAACCTCTTTTGACAAGTCTAGTATAGCTTATTTGAAAGCGCTTTATCATAAAAATATAGCTCTATATTTTAGATATATTGCGATTTGGTAAATTTGGCAACAAAATTGATAAACAAAAGAAAACAATATATAATAATACAAAAAGAGGTGTTTTTATGAGTACACAACGCTTTCAAATTGACCAAGTCGACTTCAATAAAGCCCGACCCAAATTACTATATATAACTGAATCCAAGTTCGATCACGAATGGAATTCCACCCTACATACCCATTTATACACGGAAATGTTCTATGTGACAAAGGGCCATGGACTTCTAAGTTTAGACAATAAAAACTATCCCGTAAAAGAAGACGATCTCGTTATTGTCAATCCATTGGTATCCCATACCGAGCGTGGTATTGAAAATGTCAACTTCGAATACATTGTTATGGGAATTGAAGGCGTTACCTTCTTTTCGAAAGAAGAAGACGAAGAACAAGGTTGCAGCATTGCCAACTATTATGAATACAAACACGAAGTACTATTCTATCTAAAAACTATTCTAATGGAAGTTAAGGCAAGAGATGCTGAATATCAATCGTTATGCCAAAACCTATTAGAAGTATTACTGATCAACCTGATGCGTAGGGCCAACATTAGTTTAAAATCTTCACCCGTTAATAAAGCCAACAAAGACTGTGTCTATATTGAAAAATATATTGATGCTCACTTTAAAGAAGATATCACACTAGACACATTAAGTGAACTCACTTTCTTAAATAAATATCACATTGTACATGCCTTTAAGCAATATAAGGGAATCTCCCCCATTAACTATATGATTCAAAAGCGTATTCAAGAAGCTAAAGTTCTACTTTCTACAACCAATCTTCAAATCTCAGAAATATCCATCATCATAGGATTTACAAGCCAATCCTATTTTGCCCAAGCCTTCAAAAAAGCAACGGGCATTTCACCTATTCAATTTAGAAAAAATCATAGTGAACAATAGAAAAAGGAGCACACGCTCCTTTATTTACATAATACAGCACGATATTTTTCAACCATATCCTGATATTCTTCATCCGACAATGTTTTTTCACCAGGATTCATAGCGAATACACCGCCCCATTCATATCCATCCTTATATTTAGGAACTAAATGGAAATGAAGATGATGACCCGTATCCCCATAAGCACCATAGTTAACTTTGTCTGGATTGAAGATTTCATGCATAGCACAAGCTACCCTATTGATATCCTCCATATAAGAAGCTCTTTCCTGGGCCGTCAACTCTGTAATTTCACTCACATGTTTCTTATGAGCCACAATCACACGACCCGGATGAGACTGTTCCTTAAACAAATACACTTTTGAACTTTCTAGTTCACAAATTTTAATTCCGAAAGCAGCTACTAGCTCGCCTTCCATGCAATAAGCACAATTTTGATCTTTCATTTTTTTACCTACTCTTCCTGAAGGTATAATACCACAATTTGTAAGTACTTACATAGTAAATTTAAACTAATTATTTCAAGTATACATTCGATAACAAAGTGCTTTCTTTTCCCATAAAAGCATGTTATACTATGAGTGTGTTGATTAAGTTAAGACTCTAACCCTTTCAATTAACGGCGCAATAAATTTGGATGGGGTTATGTGAATTTGCTCTCCAAGAATTTAAGGGGCGGCATATACCCCAAAACGGTTTATAGCTGATATTGGGCTCAGACAACATTTAGTTGTCTGGGTCCATTTTTTCAACCATTTTAATGCTTCCGTCATCCTTGTCGATTTCAAAATCAATACCTTTTTCTAAGACCAACATACATCTGTTTCTGAATCGTTCCCAATTGCGATAGCCATTAGCTGCTTTTGTAACCAATTTGATGATCGCATTGCGATTCTCCATCAGTGCATTGTTGATTCTTTTCTGTTCTACAGTAATTTCTCCTGTGTCTTTCGATACATTATAATCAGCTTTTGATATACAGAATGAGTTGATGATCTCAACCTTCCAATTACTTAACGTTTTACTGAATGCCACCAGTTCTTCAATATTGCTTTCTCTAAGATGTTTGATAACTGTTTCTATGGCTTCAGGTGCTGTTTTGATTGTATTCGAAACATAAAAATCCGTGACTTCATCCTTTAACTCCCAGGCTTTGTTGATATCCGGATGAATAGATACCAACTTTTGTGCTATATCATATGGATTCAGATAAGCTCTGAAGTGTGCATTATAATATCTTTTTCGAGTTACATCGAACAGTCTCTTTTTGTCTTTGCACATCGCATTGCTGAAATGTTTGAAGAGGAATCGGTTCTGATGTTTAAGCAGGTAATAGGCATCTTTTTGTTCCTGAGTCCTGTCTTTATAATTGATAAATCCATATGGTTTCATAATTCTTAGTCGTATTGAATCTACTTTTCGGTTCAGTTCCTGTGCTACATGATATCGATCCACCACATGAAGTGAATGTTTAAAGTGTTTGTGTATGATTCTTCTGTACGGTTCGTACATATCCGTAGCTATGAACTCAACCTGATCCTTTTCGTATTTTGGAATCTTTGAATAATACTCATCCAGATAATCATAACGTCTACTTGGAAGGATATCGATAGGGCGTCCAGTCTGTTGATCAATTAATACACAAACATATTTACTATGTGTATCTTTTGAATAGAATGCGTAGTTTTCATCTGTAGACATAATTCTTGGCAGCTTGGCTCTTGGAATATTTACTGTCGCATCAAATATAGAAGCTACAGTTGTAGGTGATATATGATATCTTTCCGCAATAGAAACAAATGTTTCACTAGGTTTTGTGAGATCCCTCATTACACATTGAATGACAGTTGAGGTTATCTTCATTCTTTTAAATACAAATGGATTGAATTCATAATAAGTTGTGTGACAGATTGGACAAACAAATCGTCTGGCATGGTATACAAGAATACATCCTTTATCGTTTAAGATGGAATGGTTGATTTTCTTGGCTACATAGCCCTTGATTTTGACAGACTCGTTGCCACATTCAGGACATGGTGGTCTTTTATCCGTCAGTTTAAGGTCAATAACCACCTGTTTGTTTCTAACGATACTCGTACAGGATTCGATACAATCCATTTCAAGACCGAAAGTGTTACAGATGGTAATGATATTATCGTAAGAATCGTTCATAAATCATTTCACCTCCACATATTCTTATCTGATTTCAGTATAGGAATATATGAAACGAAATTCTAATGAAGGTGTGTTGGTGATATGAAAAATCCGAAATAAATAGGTTTTTTAATGTGATTCTTTATAATTGAATGAATTATTGAGAAGAAACGAATAAAAACAGGAAATGGTTCCAATGAAGCAAACTTAAAACGACGCTTTAAATAATCTCTATACGTAATATTCATTTCTGTATCTGAATTCAAAGCATTCTGGATATTAAGTATGATATGTAGAAAATAAGGGAGAACAGTAGTTGGCAAAACAATATGAGTGGATCCACAACCCTTACAATGAACACGCTGAATCAAAAGCTCAATACGAACCATATCTTCATTGATGAAATTTCTTGGATGAGTACCATAAAGAATAAGAAGACCAATCATACCACATTTAGGACAAGGAACTGAAGTAAGCAATGGTATGAAAGATTCAATAAAAGTATTATAAGCCTCTTGATTTTGTGTGACGTTGTCAGTAGTAT
>NZ_JANFYN010000139.1 GCF_024460475.1 Holdemanella sp. MSK.7.32
GTGTTCCATATATGGACAGGACTTTTCATCTAGGATGATTGAGTTGGCATCTGAGAAAATGCCCAATGCACATTTATATCAGGGGGACTTTTCAAAAGGGCTTGTTGAACCGTTGCGTAACTTTCGATATGATTATATTGTTGCGACATACTCTTTGCATCATTTGACGGATGCACAAAAGAACGACTTCCTTTTAGACTTGCGTAACTACTTGAAGGAAAATGGTAAAATTATAATTGGTGATGTTGCCTTTGAAACACGAAAGGATTTAGAACAGTGTAAATTGAAGGCAGGAGACACATGGGATA
>NZ_JANFYN010000140.1 GCF_024460475.1 Holdemanella sp. MSK.7.32
GTGTTCCATATATGGACAGGACTTTTCATCTAGGATGATTGAGTTGGCATCTGAGGAAATGCCCAATGCACATTTATATCAGGGGGACTTTTCAAAAGGGCTTGTCGAACCGTTGCGTAACTTTCGATATGATTATATTGTTGCGACATACTCTCTGCATCATTTGACGGATGCACAAAAGAAAGACTTCCTTTTAGACTTGCGTAACTACTTGAAGGAAAACGGTAAAATTATAATCGGCGATGTTGTCTTCGAAACACGAAAGGATTTAGAACAGTGTAAATTGAAGGCAGGAGACACATGGGATA
>NZ_JANFYN010000015.1 GCF_024460475.1 Holdemanella sp. MSK.7.32
GATAAAAGAGGTTAGAAACCTATGGCATCATTCACTACTTCTTACGTTCAAATGGATGAATCGAAGGAGTCAAAGAAGAAGTTTTAAATTGGAAAGGTTCTGCGAGATATGGAATGACCGAATCATTCACCCATATATCCATGTTGATATTTGGAGCGGTGACAAAGTCATCTATAACAAGAATGTTTAAAGTAACAGTGGGGAGCCGTATGCGGGAAAACTGCACGTACGGTTCTTAGAGGAGTTTATCTCCTACTGTTTATTTAGTGAAGGAGATAAATTTACTTATGTACTTTGGGAGAAGACTCATAATATGAATTCAGTCATTGATTCATAATAAAAAGCTGTGGACTAAGCGATGTTAAAATCACTATCTGTCTCACAGCTTTTTCTTTCTTTTACTATGAATGGTAAATGGAACAAACTTAGTCCAATCACTCCAAGCATGATGACTCTAAATAAATAGATATAGTATCCATGACTTAGGTTAAGGAATGGAAGTCCTTCTAATGGTGGTCTTACAATAAACATAAAGTTTGTATCATAGACTGCCAAAATAGAATTCATATATAGGTTAAAAATCAATAACGCAAATAATACGACTAAATTGTCTTTAAATGCCTGCATACCTAGGTTTGCATGTTTGAAACGAATCAAATATAAAGAAAACCATGTTAATGCTGCATGATACATGAAGCATTGATATACATTGGCTACATTAAATTCAACGCCATACGTTGGAATCAAGATTGCCGCGATTCCTCCGCAAGTACCGACAACCGCAAAGAAGTTGATCATTTTTTGTTTTAGTGGACCATCCTTTCCAAAAGTAATGTAGGCCGCAATAAACAATAAGATACTGCAGATATGGAATGGAAGGGATTGCGGATTTAAGTGCATTCCTCCATGTACGCTAGGGATCATATCTGACATCATTTTTGTGGTTTCGCTAAGTAAACATATAAACATGAAGAAGTAACAAGCATTTTGTAGCGTGAAATCTTCTTTTTTCGCATAGTGATTCATAATTAGAATGAATAGAATACAAATTCCTATCCATATAAAGTGTTTTGTAGTAAACATATGCCCTCTCCTTGTAGTCCACAGATTATACCATTCAAAACATAAGTAAACAATGACAAAATTCTTAACCTTATCTTAAATTAAGTGGTATACTATGTCGTTAGTGAGGCTTTTATGAAGAGAATTGATTTTGAGAATGATACAGTGACAAAAAATATTATAAATGCTGCTTTCCCTTTATTGGTAGCACAAATAATGAGTTTGTTATATAACGTTGTGGACCGTATCTATATTGCTCGAATTCCTAGTATTGGAACATACGCATTGGGTGCAATTGGCTTATGTTTTCCTTTAATTGTGATAATAAATGCATTCGCAAATCTATTTGGCAGTGGAGGAGCTCCACTATTCTCCATTAGTCGTGGAGAAAAGAATAGTACAAAGGCAAACTTAGTCATGAATACATCCTTCACAATGTTAGTATTGTGCTCGATTGTTTTAATGATTGTTCTTTATCCTTTGTTGAAGCCAATATTAACCTTATTTGGAACATCTACATCTGCCATGAAATATGCCTATCCATATATGATGATTTATCTAATAGGAACACTACCTTCCATGCTTACTTTGGGTATGAATCCATTTATCAATGCACAAGGCTATTCAACAGCAGGTATGTGTTCGGTTTTGATTGGTGCCATTATGAATTTAGTGCTAGACCCAATATTTATTTTCCTGTTTGGACTTGGCATTCAAGGCGCTGCCATCGCAACTGTTATTTCTCAATGTGTTTCAGCTATATTTGTGTATTGGTTTTTAAAGAATCGTTCGGAATTAAAAGTAAGATTACTTAAAAAAGAGGAATGGATTGTTTGTAAAAGGTATGCACAAAATATTATTAGTTTAGGAAGCAGTAGTTTTATCATGCAGCTCACAAACAGTTTGGTTTCGATTTGTTGCAACAACGTTCTATCCATAACGGGTGGAGACATATACATTTCAGTTATGACTATCATTTCAAGTGTGAGACAATTAGTTGAAACACCGATTCACGCAATCAATGATGGTTCTAGCCCAGTTTTAAGCTACAACTATGGAGCTAGAAGAGCAGAACGTATTCGAAAGGCCATTAAGGTAATTTCTATACTTGTCTTTGGCTATACTGCCATAGTTTGGAGTTTTATTATTTTGATTCCACATATATTGATTCAAGTCTTTAGTTCAGATCCTGTATTAATAAGGAATACCGTACCAGCTTTGAACCAATATTTTGCGGCCTTCATATTCATGGATTTGCAGTATATTGGTCAAAATGTATTTAAGTCATTAAATAAAAAGAAACAAGCCATCTTCTTCTCTATACTAAGAAAAGTCATTATTGTCGTGCCACTTACATATATTATGCCACTCTACCTTCATATGGGTACAGATGGTGTATTCTTGGCAGAACCTGTATCGAATGTGATTGGTGGAACTCTTTGTTTCGTAACAATGTTAGTAACAATCATGCCAGAATTAAAGAGAATGGAAAATAAAAATGTGATAGAATGATATCCGCGAGGTAGAAAAAATGGTACAAGACCACACAAGTTACATAATGAATTTGATCCAGAAGTAAAGGCAACAGAAAACGACATCTTGTTGTGTATTGTGAATGGAAGGATCTTAATTCATTTAAACTGCTTTGAAAATAAGGAAGTTGTTTTTCCTAAAGTAAAAGAAATACAAATACATTCAGAATATCGTTATTTATTTTCAATTGATAATACGAAATATTTCTTATGTGATATGCGATTAGAAGACAATCAGATTCCATCAGAATATGGTTATGTTGAAGAGAGAAGTTTGCGTATTGAAGGGATTGGCCCAAAAGACAATTTATTTGCGGCAATCACTGGAAAACATTTGGCGGATTGGTATCGAGATACTAAATTCTGCGGAAGATGTGGACATAAGATGGTACATTCAACAAAGGAAAGAGCTATGGTTTGTCCAGAATGTCATAACACAGTGTATCCAAGAATTATGCCAGCTGTCATTGTGGGTGTAATCAATGGGGATAAGTTATTGTTGACAAAATATCGTACAGGATTTAAGTATAATGCGTTGATTGCTGGGTTTACTGAAATTGGAGAAACGGTTGAAGAAACGGTAAAACGTGAAGTTATGGAAGAGGCTGGAATCAAAGTCAATAATATTCGTTACTATAAGTCACAGCCTTGGGGAAGTGCCAATGATATTTTGTTAGGGTTCTTTTGTGATGTAAAGGGCAATGATGAAATATCTATGGATACCAATGAATTGAAATATGCAGATTGGGTTCAAAGAGATGAAATCATTCTTCAACCGGGAGAATTTAGTTTAACGAATGAAATGATGAAATTATTTAAGGAAAATAAAGTAGAGTGAAAGTATCATACTCATTCTTCTAAAAATGATGAGGATATGGTACAATAAAGCGTGTAAAAAATATTTATAGAAAATAGGAGTGAAAAATTATGGCAATTTCTGCAGGTGATTTTAAAACAGGATTAACTTTAATCGTTGATGGTGATCCTTGGGTAGTATTAGATTTCCAACATGTTAAACCTGGTAAAGGTGCAGCTATCTTAAAAACTAAGATGAAAAACTTAAAAACAGGTAATACACAAGAAAGAAACTTCAATGCTTCAACTAAATTTGAACAAGCTAACATTTCTAAAAAAGCAGCTCAATTCTCATATGAAGCAGATTCTACATATTACTTTATGGATTTAGAAACATACGATACTTATGAATTAACAGCTGAACAAGTTGATTTCAACAAATACTTTATTGTTGAAGGTGCTGAAGTATCTTTGATGTTCTTCGAAGGAGAATTATTATCTGTTTCTGTTCCAGAAAAAGTTGAATTAACAGTAGCTGAAACAGATCCAGCCATCAAAGGTGCACCATCTAACCAAACTAAAGATGCAACTACAGATACTGGATTAACATTAAGAGTTCCACAGTTCATCGGACCAGGTGAAAAAATCGTTGTATTCTCAACAGATGGAAAATATGCAGGAAGAGCTTAATCGCTCTTCTTTTTTTAACTATGAATAAAGTTGTCTTAATTACAGGTGGTGCTCGTGGTATTGGAAGTGCAATCGCATTGGAACTCGCAAAACATGGTTATGATATTGTCATTAACTATTTAACTTCTAAACAGCCTGCCAAAGAATTAAAAGAAAAAATTGAATCTCAATATCATGTTCGTTGTCTTACCATTTGTGCAGATGTATCCGATGTAGATC
The DNA here is from genome assembly GCF_024460475.1 of Holdemanella sp. MSK.7.32. Taxonomy (GTDB): domain Bacteria; phylum Bacillota_I; class Bacilli_A; order Erysipelotrichales; family Erysipelotrichaceae; genus Holdemanella. The sequence continues at coordinate 4,299 of NZ_JANFYN010000015.1, forward strand.
AAGTCAATATCATGGTTAGTGAAATTGAAGAGAAGATGGGTGGCGTAGATGTATTAATTAATAATGCGGCTGTAGATCTTTCCAATTTGTTTCATTTAAAAAATGCTGAAGAATTTAAAAGAACATTAGATGTCAATGTTGTAGGTGCTTTTAACTGTAGTAAAAGAGTGTATAAACACATGTTGGATCAAGAATATGGAAGAATTATCAATATATCAAGTACCAACGGAATTAACACATATTATCCAATGTGTATCGATTATGATGCTTCAAAAGCAGCCTTGATTTCAATGACACACAATCTTGCGGCTGAATTTGGACCATATATCAATGTGAATTGTGTTGCGCCCGGATTTATTGGAACCGATAATGAACTAGATGGCTATGACGAAGAGTTCTTAAAGGAAGAAACAGAAAAAATCATGGTGAAACGTTATGGAAAGCCAGAAGAAGTGGCATACCTTGTTCGTTTTCTAATTAGTGATGAAGCTAACTTCATCAACAATTCCATTATTCGTATCGATGGTGGACAGATGGGCAGTTGTTAAAAAAGTGGTTAAATCCCTATATTTAAAGGGTATTAACCACTTTTATTCTTTATTGATTGAAGTATCGGTTGAATCGATTTGCAACGATTCCATTATCGTTGCATATTGTTTGAAACGAAAAAAGATGCACTTGGCATCTTAGTTGTTTTTCATGTTTGTTAGGGCAAGAAGAATAGAAAGTTTTCCATATTCTAATGTTAATCCACCCTGCATATATAAAGTATATGGCTCGATGACTGGAGCATCTGCACTTAGTTCGATTGTACTTCCTTGTGTAAAGCTTCCAGCAGCCATAACTTCATCAAATGGATAGCCAGGCATTGGAGCAGCCATAACACTAACAAATGAATCAATTGGACTTGTGGATTGAATACCTTGTGTAAAGCTAACAAGATTTTCTTTCGAGCCCAGTTCTAAAGTTTGAATGATATCCGTTCTTTCATCATTATAAGCAGGAGATACATTCTTGTATCCTAATTTTTCTAGCATATAGGCTGTAAAAACTGCGGTTTTTAAAGCACTCTTAACGGCATTTGGTGCCATGAAGATACCTTTAAAGAAAGAGTTATTTAAGTTAAAGTTTGCACCCAAATCCTTACCGATTCCAGGAGCTGTTAAGCGTTCAGCTACCATGTTGATCAATTCTTTATTACCAGCTACATATCCTCCAGTAGAGGCAATTCCTCCACCTAAATTTTTCATTAAGGATCCAACCACAACATCGGCACCAATGTGTCCTGGTTCTAATTTTTCAACAAGTTCACCATAACAATTATCGACCATGATAATAACGTCTGAGTTTACTTCACGAATCTTTTTGATGATACGCTCAAGCTTTGAAATAGTTAATGATAAACGGTGGGCATATCCTCTAGATCTTTGGATTTCCACTAATTTTACATTGTTTTCTTTTAAACGAGCAACAATCTTATCATCATCAAAATCATCATTTACTAAATCAATCTGTTCATACTTTACACCATTGGCTTTTAGTGATTGTGTAGAATCACCACATAAACCAATCATTTCCTGCAATGAATCATATGGAGCACCAGAAATGGAAATCATTGTATCTCCATGTTTTAATAGAGCAGATAAAGTTAAATATAAAGCGTTTGTACCACTCATAATCTGAGGACGTACTAGAGCATCTTCACATCCGAGTACTGTCGCAAAAATACGTTCGATTTTATCACGACCTTCATCATAGTTACCATATCCGTTGATATCCGCAAAGTCAGAATAAGAAACGTGGTTCTCAATAAATGCAGCTAAGATACGATCTGAATTGTATAAACATACATCATCAATTTTTTTATAAATATCTTTTAAAACGACATCCGATTCTTCTGCCATTTTCAATAAGTCTTTATCAATTTGTTCTAAAATCATAAATAACCTCCAAAAGTCCACTTCTTCTATTATACACGATTTAAATATTTGTGGTATGCTCAAGTCAAGATATGAAGGGAGGTAAAAAATGGAAAAAGTATTATTTTTAGATTCGCCCATGAAAGAAAAGCTGTATGGTTCAAGGCGCATCCAAGAAAAGTTTGGCTTAGGTCCTATGGACAAAAAGATTGGAGAATACTGGGCTATTAGTGCACATGATAATGGCTTAAGTAAGATCAAAAATGGAAAATATAAAGGGGAAACATTAAAAGATGTATATTTAAACCACAGAGAATTATTTGCGAATGATCCTCATGCTAAGTTTCCACTATTAGTTAAAATTAATGAGATTCAAGAACCATGTTCTGTGCAGGTACATCCAGATGATGCATATGCTAGAAAATATGAAAGTGATTATGGTAAGGCTGAATTTTGTCTGTGGCTAGATGTGGAAGAAGGTACCAAAATCATTCGTGGACATAGTGCCAAGACAAAGGAAGAGTTTAGAAAGGCTATTGAAGAAAAAGCTTGGGATACTTTATTTGTTCGAAAATCGGTACACACAAATGAATTTGTCTATACGCCTGCAGGAACCATTCATGGTATTGAAGGAAAGTTAATGATGGCTGAAGTGCAACAATCCAGTGATGTCACATATCGTATTTATGATTATGACAGAAAAGATGCGAATGGGAATATGCGAGAACTACATATTGATAAGGCTATTGAAGTCACAAATATACCGCATATTGAATCAGATGTGCATCCAACAGTTACGATGTTAGAAGGAAATGAAGTCATTGAATATGTGAATGAAAAGTATTTTAGTGTGACTCGATACAAGATTCAAAATGAAATTCAGATCAAAAATCCTTCTTATTCCTTATGCTTACCATTAAGTGGAAATGGAATCTTACATATTGATGGAAAAGATTATGATATTCAAGCAGGCATTGGCTTTATCGTTACTAGTCATATAAAAAGATATTCAGTCAAAGGAAATATTGATTTGCTGGTAAGTGTGCCAAAATAAAAGATCCGATTGGATCTTATTATTTGATGAAATTCAATAAAAATTCACTGGCACCAATAGTTATAAAACCTTCTTCATCCATCATGGCTTTATAAGGTCGATTTACTACCAATATTTTTTGAATTTGATCATTTAATTTAATGAAAGGACGAATTTCTCGGTTTCGAGTTTCAGAATTTGAGATATCTGTTGAAATTTGAATGTAATATTTACGTTCATTTTTTTGTGCAAAAAAATCAATTTCATTTGTTTTTCGAACGGATTTACCTTCTTTATTTTTTTCAACTGTATCGAAAGTTCCAACATTAATGGTATATCCATTATATATGAGTTCATTGTACACAATATTTTCTAACAATTGTCCCTCATCGGGATACGCAAAATTTAATCGTGCATTTCTTAAACCTGTATCCACAAAATAGTATTTTCTTAAAGCACCAATTTCTTTCTTTCCACGAATGTCATAGCGATTCGCTTCTTGGAGAATGAAGGCATCCTTAAAATATTGAATATATTTTCCAATTGTTTGTGCATCAATGTTTTCATGTTTAACACTTTTAAATGTATTTGATAATTTCTTAGAATTCAACAATTCGCCTGTCAAATCACTAAGAATGGTACAGAGTTCATCTAAGTTTTCTGTTTTCTTTAGCTTATTATGTTCAATAATATCTTTGAAATAGGTTGTTTCAAATAATCCTTTTAAATATTGTTTCTTTGAATTTTCATCTGATAATACTGCAAGTGGCATGCCACCATACTGCATATATTCATATAAGGCATCTGTTTTAGAACCTTGTCTATAACTGTAAAACTCTTCAAAAGATAATGGATGCATATGGATTTGGCTAGCCTTGTCTCTAAATTCTGTCACAATGTCGGTTGACAACATTTTTGAATTGGATCCAGTAATATAAAGGTCTATGTTTTTTTCATGAGAAAGTCCTAATACAACATCAACAAAAGAGATGGTTTCTGTATCTTTCGCTTTGGCTAATTTGATTTTTCCACCTGTTAATGCAGGATTAACAATTGTAAAAACACGTTGAATCTCATCTAAAATGACGTAACAGTCACTCTTATCTTTAGTGATAGAACGTACATACTTTCCTAGCTCAATGGGATTTCTTAAATGGGCATTCTTATCATCATCAAGTTCAATAAGAATTATATTTTCTTCAGGTACATTATTTTCTATAAGATAATCGGTGAATATTTCATGCAACAAATAGGATTTACCAGTTCTTCTTGGTCCAGTTATGACTTTTGGAAACCCGTTGTTCTTTAATGCGATAAGTTGATTTAAGTATTTAGTTCTTTTTATCATTTTGATCACCTTTTTTGTAGAATTCTACACTTTTTCTGATTACATTTTAAAATGATTTAAAGAATAATTCAATTTATAATCATTTTTTTTGTAGAATTCTACATTTTTTCTGACTATAAATTAATGATACACAGATAAAAAGTGGCCTGTATCCTTTACTTTAGGATTTTTGACCACTTTATTTTATCTACAATCATTTTTTCTGTAGAATTCTACATATTTTAGGATTTATGAAAACTTAGAATGGATTTGAAAAGATCACCATCTGTTTCAATCATAAATGTGCCATTTTGTACTTCGGTAAAACTCTTAACAATCGCAAGACCTAGACCGCTGCCAGCTTCATGCCTTGATTTATCGCCACGCACAAAACGTTCGGTAATATCACTATCAAAATCAAGCGGTTCTTTCGAAGTGTTTTTCATTATGATCATAACCGAATTACCAATGTCTTTTACATCCAAGAATACACGTGTGTTTTCAAGTGCATACTTAGAAATATTGGTAAATAAGTTTTCAAAAATACGATACGTCTTATTTCCATCCAAACATACATGAATTTCTTTTTCTGGAAGATTTGTCACAAGCTGAAGATTTTTAGCTTGTAGAAGCTCTTCATTTTCTGCACATACTTGCTCCATGAATTCAATGATGTTGATATCTGAATATTCTAAATCAATATTACCACTATTGGCTTTGGATACTTCAAATAAGTCTGTGATTAGAATGCTTAGACGATCGGTGTATTGATTCAATCGTTCTAAATAACTCTTTTTATCTTGCTCGCTAATACTAGGATCATTTAATAACTCTACATAATTTTTAATACCTGTTAATGGTGTTTTTAAATCATGTGATACATTTGAAATTAATTCTGTCTTGAGATTCTGTGATTGTACTTGTTCTTTTACAGCTTGTTCAAAACCATCCTTAATTTGATAGATATTATTGTTTAAAGATTGGAATAAACCAGAATCTGCAGGCTTAATATTCTCAAAATTACCACTCGATAGATCTTCAGTCATATGTAATATGTCTTGGTATTGACTTTGCACATTTTTGATTTTCTTATAGCCCACAACACTAATGCCAATTAATGCTGTAACGACGATAAAGAAAGAGAAGAATGGAATGTTAAGCAATGATATAAACGCAAGAATCAAAACCAGACATATTGAGAAAATAATATACTTTTTAAGGATTTCATCCGATAAATCGGTTGAAATAATTCCTTCCACTTTATTTGAGAAATAAAGAATGAATTTCCCAATCCATGTTTTATGAAAGAACCAGTCTTTAACCGATGTTGTAAATTGACATTTTAACCAATATACGGATAAACCAATAAAGAATAAGGTGATAGACCACGCAAGAATGTTCACTCCATATACGATAGGCTGACTCAATTCAATGTGATAACGATTTAGAATGTGTAAGAATGTACCTTCAATCGAATAAGTAGTTAATATGTATGTACCACTAGCTAGTAGGGCATCAATTGTTAGAAACAAGATGAATGCAGGTTCAAATAACCAGTGATTCACATTTCTAAAGATATAGGCTTCCTTTTCATACGCATATTTATTAAGAAAGACATATAGGGCGATAATGGCACTACAAATCAAGAAGGCTGTCATAAAGAAATAGGCGTATTGATCGGCATCTAAATCTAGGAAGTCAATTAGACTTGTATTATCATAATTTAAAACAGCTGGAATATAGAATGTTAATACGACATCACTTGGCATATGAAGTGTATAGCTTGGAAATGGCTTTCCATCACAATAATATGTGCCACCATAGTATTCATAATACTTTTCACTGTTATAGTTAATAAGATTCACAATATCATCCGTCGCATTTAGAGTATCAGAATCTAATGTCTCATAATATCGAGTATCTTTTTTCTTGATATTCACATCAAATTGTTTTGAAGTGATTTTATTGTTTACATCACACGTATAAAAGAAGTTTGGATCATTCTCAAAAATGTTTTTTGCGCTAGATAAAGATGAGTCTAACCCTTTTTTTATATCCTTTTGAATATCTTCCGGTGTATCTTTTTCAAAAGTAATATATTCATACTTTGGATCTTGTTCCAATTTTTTAGCAAGAATAAAAGCTGTAAGATTCTGCTCTAAAGTTTCAGGAAGCTTTGTTGGAGTAGCGGTAGAAACATTTGGATAAAAACTTGTCACTATACAAGAACTAATGATGCATAAAGCACATAGTATTGTTAAAAATATATTCTTCTTTTTCATTGTATATTCTCCATTTTATAGCCCTGCCCCCATACAACCTTGATGTAGATTGGCTTTTTAGGGTTGGCCTCGATTTTTTCACGTAATTTACGAATATGAACCATGATCGTTTCCGTGTTGATAGCTTCTTCTTTCCATACCAATTCATAGATTTGTTGGCTAGAAAAGACTTGTCCAGGGTGCGAAATCAATAGTTTTAAAATATCAAACTCTTTTGGCGTTAATTTAATATCCTTTGAATTTAACGTCACTCTTTTTGTCGTATTATTTAAAACAAGATCACCAATCATATACTCATCTTCGTTCTTTGTCTCATTTTTTAGATTTAAGATTTGTTCATATCTTCTTAAATGCGAACGCACTCTTGCGACTAGCTCCATACTTTGAAATGGCTTGGTGATATAGTCATCGGCACCAATATTTAAACCTGTGATTTTATCGATATCTTCACTTTTTGCACTTAAAAATAGAATCGGAAAGTCATGATGTTTTCTTGCTTCCATGACCATAGAAATGCCATCCATAACAGGCATCATAATATCTACGATGGCTAAATGAATATCGTTTGTTTCAATCTTCTCTAAGCCTTCTTTTCCATTTGCGGCAAGAATCACATTGTATCCTTGATTCTTCATATAAATTCCGATGGCTTCACGAATCCCTTGTTCGTCTTCTACCACTAATATTGTATGTTCCATAAAGTTCTCCTTTTAATAATGTAAATAAAATCCAATGCATGCACATAATATTCCAATGTATAACATAATTATAACCACCTTTCGATAATTTGAAACAATTGCGTAAGACCATAAGAATAGGCAATCAAAGATAAGGGTTTACCCAAAAGAATGATCCAGACAAATTTTTTGAGTGACATATGTGTCAGTCCTGCAAGCATACACAAGAGATCATCGGGTGCACAAGGTAAGAAGATAGCTAACATAAAGAAGGTATCAAATTTTTTTTGATCATATGTATACTTCATATATTTGTCGTAATCTTTCTTTTTACATAATTTTAGAATGATTCTTTGACCATATTTACGAACAAGTAAAAAGATACATATGGATCCGATACAAATACCTATATAGTTATATATAAATCCATTGACTGCTCCAAAGGCTGTAATACCCAAGGCACTTGATGCACCGCCTGGAATAATAGGAATGATTACTTGAATGATTTGTAGAAGAATAAAAAGTAGGGGTGCCAAAATTCCTGCCTTAGATAGTGTAGCTTGTAGAAGCTGTGGATTTGTGAAGTATCCTTGTGAAAAGAAATAAACGCAAATAAGAATCATAAGGATCAGTCCAAAGTGTGTTATGTTTTGTATGTTTTTATTTGTCATAAAGTATCACCATGATTAATATAACGAATAAATATTAATTAACTTTGGTGATAAATCTTAAAGTTTTCTAAATAATTGAATCAAAAAGTTGGAAAAGTTGTTAAAAATGGCATAAAAAAGGTTTGAAAAGTGTATAAAATACAAAAATATGGGTTGGAAAAATAGTGCGAATTGTAATAAATGCTTTATATAAAAGGAAAACAAAAAACTTGTGTCAATTATACACAAGTCTTATTCATAAGCTTTGTATGTACGAATAAGCAATGGAAGTTCAGCCATCAACATACCAATCCATCCAGCTAGATAGGAGTATGGTAAAGCTTCGATGCCTAGATGTAAGCTAAATACAAGTGGCGCAGCTACAATAACTCGAACTGTCATATTCACTAGACTTGAAATGAGCGTAATTTTTAAATCGCCAATCCCTCTAAAAAAGCCTTGGATTCCATTGGTGAAGGCAGGAAGAATATACATGATGGAAATTAAATGTAGATAAGTCACTCCATGCATAATAACTTCTTCATCTTGTACAAATAGACACATCAATGGTTTTGCGAAGATAAAACATACTAGAAAGATAAATATACCGTAGATGAATTCTAAAACCATTCCGCAACAAAATCCTTCCTGCATACGATTTTTCTTTCCGGCACCCTTATTTTGTGCCATTAAAGCTGTCATAGAGTGAGCAATGTTTTGTTCCGGGGTATACGCAAAGTCATCAATTCGATTGACGGCCGTAAAGGCAGCTACAACCGATACACCCATCGTATTGACAATCATTTGAATACCAAGCTTTCCTAGTTGCACAGTCGCCTGCTGCATAGCACTTGCCCAGCCATACGCAATGGTGCGTTTTAATAATGAAATATCAAATACCAGCCACTTTTTACCCAGTTGTAGAAGTGGCACTTTCTTTTGTATATATAGAATACAGAATAGGCAACATAAAGCTTCGCTAATCACGGTAGAAATGGCACATCCTTTACTTCCTGCATGTAAAACAACCACAAAGAATAAGTCTCCAAAGATATTTAAAATGGAACTGATAATTAAGAAATATAGGGGTGATTTACTGTCGCCTAAAGCGCGTAGTGTACTCGCAAAAAAGTTGTATAAAAAAGTAAAGACTAAACCGGCAAAGATGATTTGGAGATAGGTAGTAGTCATGTTGAAAATGGATGAATCTACCTGCATAAATTTAAGAATTTGTGGTGAAAAAAATATGCAGATCAGTGTTAATACAAGTGAAAATACAAGTCCTGCAAGCATGGTTGTGCTCATTTGACGAGCAAGTTTTTTTTCATCTTTAGCCCCATAATACATGCCAATCAATATGCTTGCGCCCATACAAAGTCCATTTAGAAATAGGATGAATAATGTCGTGATCGGATTACAAATTCCGACTGCGGCCAAAGCTTCTTTTCCAACAAAGTGCCCTACAATAATACTGTCAACGGCATTATATGTTAATTGGAATAGATTGCCCAATACTAAGGGAATGGTAAAGTGAACTAACATAGGCATGATTTTACCTTGTGTCATATCTTGTGTCATAATCAAACTTCCTTTTTTTTTCCATATTTTGCGCTTTTTCATCCAAAAATTCAATATTATGTTAGAATAGTCTCATGAAAATTTCAGTAGAACAATTAAAACAATTAAATAAAGAAGAATATATCTTAATTGATATTCGTGATGCCGAAGAAGCCTTTAAAAATCCAATCGAGAACAGTATTGTATTAAGTGGAGAAAGTGTTTTATCCAAAGAATTTGATTCAACTAAGAAGATTATTGTCGCTTGCGCGCAAGGCTATGTCAGTGATATTGTTGCACAAAAATTGCAGGAAAAATATGAAGCGTATAGTGTAGATGGTGGGTATGTTTCAATCGTTATGGATAAGATGAACACAAATGTGTCGGATGATTTTTGTGCACAAGTCGAAAGAAGTATTATTAAAACGTATCGAAGAAAGATTTGGTCAAAATTTACGAAGGCTATCCGTGATTATGAGCTTGTCAAAGAAGGCGATTGCATTGCGGTATGTATTTCGGGTGGAAAAGATTCGATGTTGATGGCAAAATGTTTTCAAGAACTGCATAAACATTCACCGGTTCATTTTGATGTGAAATATATCGTGATGGATCCAGGCTATTCAAAAGAAAATCGCGAGGTTATTGAAAAGAATGCCAAAAAACTAAATATTCCAATTGAAATCTTTGAGAGTGATATTTTTGACAATGTTTTTAGTATTGAAAAGAATCCATGTTATATATGTGCAAGAATGCGAAGAGGTCATTTATATAACTATGCTAAGAATTTAGGGTGTAATAAAATAGCGTTGGGACACCATTATGATGATGTGATTGAAACCATTTTAATGTCGATGCTTTATGGGGGACAAATTCAAACGATGATGCCAAAGTTACATTCAAATAACTTTAAGGGTATGGAAGTCATTCGACCACTATACTTGATTCATGAAGATGATATTAAGGCTTGGGCTAAACACAACAATCTGTATTTCATTCAGTGTGCGTGCAAATTCACTCAGGCTTGTGCCAATGAAACATGTTTAACACAATCTAAGTCAAAGCGTTTAGAAATGAAAAACTTAATCAAGGAATTGAAGAAAGTCAATCCGTTTGTAGAACAAAATATTTTTAAGAGTGTAGAAAATGTAAGTCTTAAAACCGTGATTGCCTATAAGGATGATTATGCAAGACATCACTTTTTAGATACATATGATGAAGAGGGAAATGAATAGTTTCTCTCTTTTCATTTTTATTTACAAAAATGTAATAATTTACATTGACTATTTTTCACTACGTTCTATAATGGAATTATTGTGGAGGAAACGAATTATGTATAAAACTGAAAGCTTTAAACCAGATACTTTTAAACCCGCTCGTTTTGAGTCGGATGGAAAAATTACATTGTCAGGAAAAGAAATTCCATATCATACAATTTGCGAAGACAATGTCATCTATGGACCAGATGGAAATCCAGTCGCATCGATTTTTACGTATGCCTATTTTAGAAGCGATGTAGAAGATACAGCTAATCGTCCTGTTGTCTTTGCGTATAATGGAGGTCCTGGATCAAGTTGTATGTATGTTCATGCAGGTTTTCTAGGAACGCGTCGTATGCAGTATGATGAGGTGGATCGTGAAAGTGCTTTTGGACCTTATAAAGTCATTGATAATCCAGACTGTTTGATTGATATTGCGGATATCGTATTGATTGATCCTGTTGGAACCGGATATGGTGTATTGATTGATGAAAGTAAGAAGAAAGATTTCTTTGGCATTGAACAAGATGCAGAAGCTCTATTGACAGTTCTTGAAGCTTGGGTTCGCCGCTATAATCGTGGCTTGTCACCAAAATATTTATGTGGTGAAAGTTATGGATGTACTCGTAGTGCGGTGGCTGCTGGAATTGCTGCCACAATGGGAAGAGAAAGAGGCTATGGTATTGCCTTTGATGGTATTGTGTTCATTGGAAATACGGTTACTGTAGGTAAATACTTTGGTGAAGGCTTACCTGTTGAAACAAGTGTATTGGGTTTCCCAACATATGCAGGGGTAAACTGGTATCACAATCATCCAACCGATCAAAGCGTAGAAGACTTTGTGAAAGAAGCAAAGGCTTTCGCAGACCATGATTATGTACTTGCACTTTATAAAGGAGAAGCCATTTCGGAAGAAGAAAAAGAACATATCTTAGAAAAAGTAAGTTATTATACAGGTGTTTCTAGAGAATACTTGATTCGTCATGGCTTAAAAATTGATGATGATGACTATCGTCAAGAAGTATTAAAGACAAAAGGAAATGCTGTATCTCGTTATGATGGTCGTGTGACTCGTCCATTATTAGAGCCTGAACAAGATGAAATCAAAAAGGCATTGTGGGATGATGCGACAGCCGATCGTTACGATACATTCTTCTATGCTGCATTTACAGGAGATCTACTTCCAAAATTAAATGTAAAATTAGACCGTAACTTTATCCCAGGAACTGATTATTATATGCATTGGGATAAAGAAGAAAAGAAAGGTACAACCGCAGAAGAACTGCGTTATGCAATGACGCGAAGACCAGGAATGCGAGCATTCTTTGCGAATGGATGGTTTGATTTATGTACTGAATTTGGATATGCATGGCACACAATGGATCATGCTGGACTACCAAAAGATCGTGTATTCTGGAAAGGATACCAAAGTGGACATATGATTTATCTTGGTGAAGATAATGTTCATGAATTATGTTCAGATATTCGTGATTTTATTCTTGGTAAGAATCCTAAATCTCAATTTTAATAAATGGCTCACTTCGGTGAGTCTTTTTTTCATGTGATGATAAATAAAGGAAATATAGTGGAAAAATAGTGAACTTTTAATGGAAGAAATTGGCTTTTTGAAAGTCACAACGGAATCACCGAAATGTTTTAATGAAACATTTCTCATTTTCGTTAAAATATACAGATAAACATTTGTGAATTTCGTTAAATATGTGTATTGAACATTTTTAAAATTCGTGAGTAATTGTGATAAAAGATAAAACCGTCGGATTACTACCCAACGGTTTTCTTATAAGGCAATTTTGCACGCATATCTTTTAATCGATTTAATGCGGCAAGTAAAGTTTCATCTTTTTTCGCAAAGTGGAAACGAATATAGCGATTTTCCTCTTCTTTAAAGAAACTAGATCCAGGAACTGCCGCCACACCTACGTTTTTAATCAGGTCTACACAGAAGTCTAAATCAGAATCATATCCAAACTCACTGATATCGACCATGACATAGTAAGCTCCTTGAGGTTCTGTATGCGGAATGTTCAATTCTTTTAAGCCATTGAGGAATAGATCTTTCTTATGTGTATATAGCTTTTGTAGTTCATCATAATAAGCATCACTAAATTCAAGTCCTACTACAGCTGCTTCTTGAAGTGGAGCTGCCGCACCAACGGTTAAAAAGTCATGTACTTTCTTGATTTGTTCGATGATATTTTCTGGGGCAATACAATAGCCTAAACGCCATCCTGTAATGGAATACGTTTTAGATAGGGAGCTACAAGAAATGGTTCTTTCAAACATACCAGGTAAAGAGGCAAAATATGTATGTTTGTATGGTGCATATACAATGTGTTCATAAACTTCATCCGTAATCACATACGTATCATATTTTACGGCAAGACATGCGATATATTCCAATTCTTCTTTTGAGAACACTTTTCCGCAAGGATTACTTGGATTGCATAAAATCAATGCTTTCGGATTTTGTTTAAACGCATTTTCTAATTCTTCTTTATCAAAGTTGAATACAGGTGGATGTAAAGGAACATAGATTGGATTGGCACCACAGAGGATGGAATCCGCCCCATAGTTTTCATAGAATGGAGAGAAAACAATCACTTTATCGTTTGGATCACAAACACTCATCATGGCTGCCATCATAGCTTCGGTACTTCCACAAGTGACAACGATGTTCTTGTTTGAATCTAAATCTAGATTCATATATTTTGATTGTTTCTTAGCTAAGGCGTCTCTAAAGTTCTGGGCACCCCAAGTAATCGCATATTGGTTATAATCTTCATGAGCAACTTGTTCTAGTCGATTCAATATTTCTTTTGGTGGATCAAAATCAGGGAATCCCTGCGATAGATTGATCGCATCATATTCATTTGCGATTCGAGTCATTCTTCGAATTACAGAATCCGTAAATGTCTTGGTTCTTTTTGATAATTCTTTCATAATCACACTTCCTTTTTTCATTTTTTGCATTGTATCATTTTTTGAGGAAATGTAAAATAAAATTGAGGTGATATTCGATGGAAAAATCTAAAGTATACTATACAGATTTTCATACCCGTAAATTAGGTGAGGGCCTACCTACAAAACTGCAATTGTTGGCTAAGAAAGCAGGAATTGCCAATTTGGATTTAGATGGAAAGTTTGTCGCAATCAAAATGCATTTTGGAGAATTAGGAAACATTGCATATTTACGCCCAAATTATGCACGTGCCATTGTGGATGTGGTAAAAGAATTAGGGGGAAAACCATTTTTAACCGATTGTAATACAATGTATCCAGGATCAAGAAAAAATGCTTTGGAACATTTGGAGTGTGCCTGGCAAAATGGCTTTACACCATTAACTGTGGGATGTCCAATTTTGATAGGAGATGGACTAAAAGGAACGGATGATATTGAAGTGCCAGTCGCTGGTGGAGAATATTGTCAAACAGCTAAAATAGGTCGTGCAATTATGGATGCCGATGTCTTTATTTCTTTGACACACTTTAAAGGACATGAATCAACAGGCTTTGGTGGAACCATTAAAAATATTGGTATGGGATGTGGTTCGCGTGCAGGTAAAAAAGAACAACATTGTTCAGGTACTCCACATGTTGATGAAAAGCTATGTCGTGGTTGTAAACAATGCTTTAAAGAATGTGCGAATAATGGATTGGAATATGATGAAACAACACATAAGATGCATATTAATGAAACAAACTGTGTTGGATGTGGACGTTGTTTAGGGGCATGTAACTTTGATGCGATCTCCTTCAATAACTATAATGCGAATGAATTGTTGAATAAGCGTATGGCTGAATACACAAAAGCCGTTGTGGATGGACGTCCTAACTTCCATATTTCTTTAATTGTGGATGTTTCACCAAACTGTGATTGTCATGCCGAAAATGATTTACCAATTTTACCAAATATTGGAATGCTAGCATCTTTTGATCCACTTGCCTTAGATCAAGCCTGTGTAGATTTATGTATGAAGGCAAAACCAATGCCAGGATCCCAATTAGATAGACATCTACATGATCCAAATTTCTGTGATCATCATGACCACTTCACAAATTCTACGCCTGAATCGGAATGGAAATCTTGTTTAGAACATGCTCAAAAGATTGGTTTGGGAAATCGAGAATACGAGTTGATTGAAATGAAATAAACAGTAGCCTAGGCTACTGTTTTATTTAGGATACGAACTAAAATTGGAACGATGATCAATTGAATGATGATTCCAGGAAGGCAAGTGATAAAGCTTGCCGTCATAAATACAGATAGTGTATAGCCTTGTGTACTTAGTACAAATGTGTTGATTAAGCCATTCACAATTCTTCCTGCAAGCATCGCAATAATTAAACTTATGTATAATTTGGACATTTCGTTTTTTAAATTAATGTGTTTTTCACACAAACCAGTAACTAAACCATATACAGCTAGTTCAATCATCATTTGAGGCAAAATCATAGCTGGAGGCATTCCTGTTGTCATACTTGAAAGAAATGGTGTAATAATTCCGCATGTCAAACCATAGAAAGCTCCACAAAATAATCCACAAATCAATACAGGAATGTGCATTGGTAAAAATACACTACCTCCATTTGGAATCACGTGAAAGGCCATTGGAAGTAATACGCCTATCGCAATGCATAGAGCACCTGATACTAATTTTTTTGTCGTACTTTTCATAATCAGATTCCTCTTTCTTTCATTAAAAAACAAATTTCTTTAAGCGAGAAAATGCTTCTTCCACTAAAATTGTTGGTAAAGCTAAATTCATTCGAATCGTATTTGGATTCATAAATGGACGGCCATCTTGCCAACATACACCATAGTGAACCCCTTTCTTTAAAAGTTCATCCATCGTGATATCATGTGTATCTAAATACTTTGTGCAATCTAGATACAACATATACGTTCCTTCTGGCTTAATGACTTCAATACCTTTGAAATTGTTGTGGATAAAATCAAGTGCATAATCTATATTATTCGAAATGACTTCATTTAATTCATTGACCCAATCCAATCCCTCTTTACAATAAGCACCCATAAGAGCATGAACACTTAATATGTTAGGTGAATTGTAGTGAGATAAAGAGGCTTGTTTATTTAATCGATCACGAAGATATTTATCATATACAATATGATAAGAGCCAACTAAACCAGCAAGATTGAAAGTTTTACTTGGTGCATAAGCCGCAATCGTCCTTTTCTTGGCATCTTCACTTACAGATTGTGTAGGAATATGTGTGTTTTCTTTACGTACTAGATCGGACCAGATTTCATCGCTAAAGACTAAAACATCATGTTTTTTACAGATATCCATAAATTTCTGGATTTCTTCTTTTTTCCATACTCTTCCCGTTGGATTGTGTGGGGAACAGAAAATCGCAAAATGGATATTATGTTTGATAATCTTCTTTTCAATATCTTCATAATCCATAGCCCAGTTATCTTCTTTCTTTAACGGACTATCAATAATTTTTCTTCCTAAATTATTCAATGTGTGAATAAACCCAATATAACATGGTGACTGCACTAAAATGGGTTCGCCACTAGCACTAAAAGCCTCAAGTGCACTGGATAAAATACCAAGAACACCATTTTCATATCCGATAGCCTCTTTTTCCACATCTATGCCATGTGTTTCTTTTTGCCAGAATTGAATGGCTTTATAGTAATCTTCTGGCATTTCAAAATATCCAAAGTGAGGCTCGTTGATTCTTTCAATCATTTGTTTTTGAATATTTTCAAAAACAGGATAGTTCATATCTGCAACCCACATAGGGATTGTAGAAAAGTTTGGATCTACCTCTACATCTTTAATAGGTAGAACATCAAGGGCAAGGGCATCGTGTCCTTTTCGATTTAAAAGAGTTGTAAAATCGTATTTCATAATAAAAAATTCTCCTTAACACAATAATAGTATAATTTTTCGGAATTTGAAATATCGAACGATATCATGTATAATGCTCGCATGACAGATAGTACTTCAACTTTAAAAAAGATTGTCGACTTATTGATTGACATCATCTATAAGACACATACCTATTTCTTGAGTATGAATGACTCATTTGAAGCACAATTATCTGATAAGCAACTTCACTTCTTGATTATTGGCTTGTTGGGTATCGGAATGCTTCTTGTGATTTATCCACTATTTAAGTGGATGGCTAAAAAGAATTTAACTGTTTTAATTAGTTGGTTCTATGTATTTACTGTACTTGTAGTCATCACATTTGCGATTGAAATAGGCCAATGGTATTCGCATACAGGCGAAATGGACTTCAATGATATTTTGGCAGGCTTGGTCGGCTATTTTGCGATGTCCTTTATATTCCTGCTTGTGGTTGCGATTATCGAATTAATAAAATCGATTTTTAAGAAGAAATAATCAAAAGTTATTTCTTTTTTTTTGATTCCATTTGTGGGATGATTAAATCAGAAAGAAGGAATGCCTATGCGTACTCGTTTTTATAATGCACGTATACTGACAATGAAGGATTTTGATGTTTTTTCAGGGGAAGTCTGGATAGAAGATAATAAGATTATATATGTAGGAAAAGTGAAAACTTCTACTTTTTGTTTTGACCGAGAAATAGATGTACACCAGAATCTAATTATGCCAGGATTTATTAATGCGCATACTCATTCTGGAATGACTTTTTTAAGATCAATGGCCGATGATATGCCTTTGCAGCAATGGCTAAATGAAAAGGTATTTCCGATTGAGGAAAAACTAACACAAGAAGATATTTATTTCTTTTCAAAACTTGCGATATTAGAATATCTAACGAGTGGAATCACTACAAATTTTGACATGTATTTAAATCCTGAAGCAATTGTACATGCAAGTCTTGATATGAATTATCGAACGGTATTATGTGGTGCGGTTAATGATTTTTGTCTATCTGTAGAAGATGTAGAACGTTGCTTCAATGCATACAATCAAAAAAATAGTTTGATTTCTTATATACTAGGTTTTAGTCATGAATATACCAATTCAAAAGAAAAAATTCAACAAGTTGCAGCATTATCTCATAAATATAAAGCGCCAGTTTATACACATTTAAGTGAAACAGAATATGAAGTTAATACATGCAAAGAAAAGACGGGACGCAGTCCTGTTGAATACTTATGTGATCTAGGTGTATATGACTATGGTGGTGGAGCCTTTCATTGCGTACATATGAGCGCGCATGATTTAGATTTATTCGCCGAAAAACATTTGAATGTCATCACAAATCCAGCATCCAATCTAAAACTAGCTAGTGGTATAGCTCCAATCCAATCGATGCTTCAACGAAATATCAATGTATGTTTAGGAACGGATGGGCCAGCCAGTAATAATTGTCTGGATATGTTTAGAGAGATGTTTTTAGTGACAGGACTAGCTAAATATAAAGAGAAGGATGCTTCTGCAGTTGATGCTTATGAAGTGTTGAAAATGGCAACGGTGAATGCGGCGAAAGCTTTACATTTAAATTGTGGTGTCTTAGAAGTTGGAAAGTTGGCAGATTTAATTATTTTAGATCTACATCAACCGAATATGCAGCCAATTAACAATGTCGCAAAAAATATTGTATACAGTGGATCTAAATCCAATGTAAAATGTACTATGGTCAATGGTAAAATTCTATATGAAGATGGACACTTTCATGTGGGATTTGAGATTGAGGCACTATATGATGAAGTACAAAAAAGGGTAGAGAGGTTAATGCGATGAATATACAGATTTTTGGGAAAAACAAATGCTTTGATACAAAGAAAGCACAACGCTATTTTAAAGAAAGAAATATTAAGTTTCAGTTTATTAATTTAGACGAAAAAGAAATGAGTAAGAAAGAATTTGAGAGTGTGCTTAGACAAGTTGGCATTGATTCCATGATCGATCCAAAGGCTAAGGATAAAGAATTATTGACAATGTTGAATTACTTGGCGAATAAAGAAGATAAAGTGTATCTCAATCAGCACATATTAAAAACGCCAATCGTGCGTAACGGCAAATTGGCGACAGTAGGCTACGAACCAAATGTTTGGAAAACATGGGATTAGTCTTTGTATAAGAAACAATCTTTTTCGTGAGAATAAATCACACCGATGGCTTGAAGATAGGAGTATATAATGGTACTTCCTACAAACTTCATGCCTCTTTTTTTTAAATCATTTGATATGGAATCTGAAAGAGTCGATGTAGTTTTTCCTGTTTCATAAATAATCTTTCCATGTGTAAAAGTACATAAATAATTATAAAAAGTTTGATACTCTTCTTGAATGGATTTAAAAATCTTCGCATTTGAAATACTCGCTTTGATCTTTAATTTGTTACGAATGATATTAGGATTGTTTCTTAATTGTTCTACTTTTTCTTCATCAAATTCAATCACTTTATCAATGTCAAAGTCTTCATAAGCCTCTTTAAAAGCTTCTCTTTTATTTAGAACACACTGCCAACTAAGACCTGCCTGAAAAGATTCAAGTATCAACATTTCAAATAGATATTTTTCATCTGTATTCAGTTTTCCCCATTCATAATCATGATATTCAATATATTTTGGATTGTTTAGATTACACCACGTACATCGTTTCATAATTTCATTTTAAAGTAGATAAAATGTGAATTCAATGATAAACTTGAATCAGTTGGTTATTCTCACTCGAGAATAACGGAAAGGATTTTATGCAAGATTCATTTGGTCGAAATATAAATTATATGCGAATCTCATTAACTGACAGATGTAACTATGCTTGTTACTACTGCAAGCCAGACATTTCAAAACATCTTTGTCATTCAGATATATTGACGTATGAACAACTTTTAGATATTTGTAGATGTGCCATTACTTTAGGAATCACTCGATTTAAAATCACGGGTGGAGAACCCACACTTCGTAAAGGCTATATTGACTTCATTCGTAGGTTAAAAGAATTGGATGGAGTTGAACAAGTAACTCTCACAACCAATGGAAGTTTATTTTCTTTTACAGATTTAGATGAACTAAAAAAAATAGGGCTTGATTGTATTAACTTTTCAATTGATACACTCGATGAATCTGAATATTTAAAGATATGTAAAAAGAACAATTTGAAGAAGGTTCTTTCAAATCTAGAATATGCCTATCAGATTGGAATCTTTGTGAAAGTGAATTGTGTTGTGGACAATCTATTTTCGCTTTCTCGGTTTGAATCTATGTTAGAACTCATCAAAGATAAAAAGATTGCGTTGCGATACATTGAATTGATGCCACTAAAATATAGTGATCGAAACACTAAAATGAATGAGCTGATTGAATATGTGCAAAAGAATTACATATTAAATGTATATGATCATAAGCTTGGTAATGGACCAGCCCATTATTATACAATACCAGAGTTTCAGGGATATATTGGTTTTATTGAAGCGTTGCATAATAAGTTTTGTAGTGAATGCAATCGTGTACGCTTAAGTAGTGTAGGACGATTGAAATTATGTTTATTCCATAGTGATGGAGTGGATTTAAAACCTTATCTAAATGATTTGGAAGAACTAGAAAAAGTGATGAAAGAGTGGATATTCAAGAAGCCTAAGGAACATCATTTTGAAGAAGAACATTCGTCGACGGTGATGAATGAAATTGGAGGTTAAAATGGAATTAACACATTTTGATGAACATGGAAATGCACGCATGGTGGATGTAAGTGAAAAGGATGTTACTTCAAGAAGTGCTTGTGCGGTTGGAAGTATATTGGTAAATGAAGAAATTCTAAATAAAATTGAGCAGAGCAACATGAAAAAAGGAGATGTATTAGGTGTAGCTCGTATTGCCGGAATTATGGGTGTAAAAAAGACGAGTGAGTTAATTCCTTTATGTCATCCTTTAATGATTAATAAGGTGAATATTGATTTTGATGTTGATAGAGCAAATTGTTTGATCTATGCCTACTGTACCGTGAAGTGTAATGGGAAAACGGGTGTAGAAATGGAAGCTTTGACAGGTGTAAATGTTTGTCTTCTGACAATTTATGACATGTGTAAAGCTGTAAGTAAAGATATGGAAATCAAAAATGTACATTTGGTTTCTAAATCAGGTGGAAAAAGTGGAGATTTTGTATGGAAGGAATAATTAAAGCTATTTGTATTAGTGAACAAAAAGGAACAGAAAAACATCCGGTTCAAGATATTGATATTATTGAGAATCATGGATTAGAAAATGATGCGCATGCGGGTAAATGGCATCGCCAAGTTTCTTTATTATCTTATGAAAAGCGTGAAGAATTTAAGGCTAAAGGAGCTGATGTGGAGGATGGTGCCTTTGGCGAGAACTTACTTGTATCAGGTATTGAATTCACAAGTTATCCAGTAGGAACACAATTTAAGATTGGCGATGTATTACTAGAACTGACGCAAATAGGCAAAAGCTGTCATTCGCATTGTGCAATCTATCATCAAGTTGGGCAATGTATTATGCCTCATCTAGGAGTATTTACGCGTGTAATACATGGTGGACATATTTGCGTTGGAGATACCGTTGAAGTCATTGAAAATAAAGATTCTAGAATGCGTGTAGCCGTATTGACATTAAGTGATAAGGCAAGTACTGGACACAGAAAAGATGAGAGTGGTCCATTAATTGAAAAGATCATGACAGAACATGGATACAATGTGACAAGTGTGACAGTGATTGCGGATGATGAAAATGAAATTGTTTCGCAACTCATCAATTTAAGTGATCGTTGCCAAAATGATTTGATTCTTACAACCGGAGGTACCGGACTTAGTATTCGTGATGTGACGCCAGAAGCCACAATGAAAGTTATGACAAGAAATGTTCCAGGTATTAGTGAAGCATTGCGCTATGAATCGATGAAATATACAAATAAGGCCATGTTGTCTCGTGGTGCAAGTGTATTAAGAAATCAGACTTTGATTATTAACTTGCCAGGAAGTCCTAAGGCAGTAAAGGAAAGTCTAGATATTATTTTAGGACCATTAAAACATGGTTTAGAAATTATGAAGGGTGAAGCGAGTGAGTGCGCAAGGAAGTAATTTGGATTTAACTCCAATCTGGATATCTTTAAAAACGGCAAGTATCACAATAGTAATCATATTTATTCTTGGTTTACTGGCGGCATGGTGGATTGATTCAAGAAAGAGCGAAGCTTTGAAAATGGTCTTTGACGGAATCTTTACTTTGCCTATGGTTTTACCACCTACAGTAGCTGGATTTTTCTTGTTGATGATCTTTGGCGTAAATCAACCTATAGGAAAATTTTTTATGAGTGCATTTGGCATTCGCATCGCATTTAGCTTTAGTGCGACTGTGATCGCAGCGGTGGTTATTTCATTTCCACTCATGTATCGAAATGCCAGGGGTGCCTTTGATCAAGTGGATACGGATTTAGTGTATGCCGCAAGAACTTTAGGAATGAGCGAATGGAACATCTTCTTGAAAGTATTGATTCCCAATGCTTTACCAGGAATTATTAGTGGTGGTGTCCTTGCGTTTGCGCGTGGCTTAGGTGAGTTTGGTGCAACGGCGATGCTTGCAGGAAACATCATTGGAAAGACAAGAACACTTCCTGTAGCTGTATATAGTGAAGTGATGAGTGGAGATATGGAATCAGCTGCCTTTTATGTGTGGGTGATCATTGGCATTTGTTTTATAGCTGTGATTTTGTTGAATCTATATCAATTGTATGTTCGAAAGAAAAGGAGTTTCTAAATGTTGGAAGTACAAATATATAAGAAGCTTGCAGAATTTGATTTAGACGTTTCATTTCAAGTGAACGACAATATTTTAGGGCTTATGGGAGCTTCAGGATCCGGTAAAAGTATGACATTAAAATGTATAGCTGGAATTGAAACGCCAGATCAAGGACGGATTGTATTAAATGATCGTATTTTATTTGATTCAGAAAAGAAAATAAATGTACCGATTCAAAAACGAAATGTGGGCTATATGTTTCAAAGCTATGCTCTATTTCCCAATATGAATGTATATGAAAATATTAGTGTGGGATTAAGGGCTAGAAAAGTAAAAGATGTGGATATTGTGGTTCAAAAAGTGATGAAACAATTTCAAATTAGTGAACTTGCTTCAAGATATCCCAAACAATTATCGGGTGGACAAAGACAAAGGGTGGCATTGGCTCGTTTGATGGCTTACGAACCAGATGTTCTTTTATTGGATGAACCATTTAATGCTTTAGATGAAGATTTAAAGGAAGATTTATTAAGGGAACTTAAAAGTGAGCTTCAAATTTCAAAACCGGTTATTTTTGTATCACACAATAAGGAGGAAGTAAATGAGTTGTGTGATTTTAAATATAAAATTAAACAAGGAGAGATCGTATGAAAAACGGTTTAAGTGTTTTATTGGCTGGAGTCATGGCCACAAGTTTGTTTGGGTGTAGTTCAAACGAACCAAAAGAACAAGTAAAACTTACAATTGCGGCAGCCGCAAGTTTGGAAAACGCATTTGAAGATGAATTGATTCCAATGTTTGAAAAAGAGTATCCAAATGTAACGATTGAAGGTGTTTATGATAGTAGTGGAAAATTACAGTTTCAAATTGAAAAAGGATTAGATACCGACGTATTTTTTAGTGCAGCTACAACACAGATGGATGCATTAAAAGATGAAGATTTAGTAGATGCGGATTCAATTTCAAATGTACTAGAGAATAAATTGGTATTGATCAAAGGAAAAGACAGCACTACAACAGTCACTGGTTTTGACAATATTAGCGATGCTTCAATCGTAGCGATTGGAGATCCAGAAGTAGTTCCTGCAGGAAGCTACGCAAAGGAAGCTTTGACAAATTTAGGGGTATGGGATTCTATTCAAAATCGTTTAAGCTTAGCGGGAAATGTAACGGAAGTATTGTCTCAAGTTGAAACACAAAATGCAGAAATTGGTTTAGTTTACGCGACAGATGCTGCGAGTAGTGATAAAGTAGAGGTAGTGGCAGAGTGCGATAATTCATTATTAGCTACACCAGTACTATATCCAGTTGGTCGTGTATCGAGTACAAAGCATAAAGATGAAGCCAATTCATTGATTGAATTCTTAAAGAGCGATAAAGCTTTAAAAGTATTCAAAAAATACGGATTTAAAAAAGGAGAATAAGATGAAATTAATCAAGACACAGGATGCCGTAGGGCATGTACTTTGTCATGATATAACGCAAATCATTAAGGGTGTCACAAAAGATGCCCTTTTTCGTAAGGGTCATATTGTGACAGAAGAAGATATTCCTTTATTGTTGTCAGTTGGAAAAGAACATTTATATGTTTGGGAAAATGACGAGAGCATGATGCATGAAAATGATGCAGCTATAGTTTTACTAGATATGTGTAAAAATGAATACATGTCTTATGGTGAAATCAAAGAAGGAAAAATCGAATTAAAAAGTGAGATTCACGGGTTGTTGAAAGTAGATCGTAAGGCTTTGTTTACAGTAAATTCATTTGGACAGATGATGATCGCAACAAGACATGGAAACACAGTAGTAAATCCGGGTGATAAACTTGCGGGTATGCGTATTATTCCTTTGGTGATTGAAAAGGAAAAGATGGATAAAGTTAGATCGCTCATCACATCTCCTATTCTTGAAATTAAGCCGTTTGTATTAAAGAAAGCGGCTGTGATCACAACAGGAAGTGAAGTGTATAAAGGAAGAATTCAAGATACATTTACACCAGTTATTCAAGCTAAATTGGCTGAGTTTGGTTGTGAAATGGTGTATCATGCGATTTGTGATGATGACGATAAAATGGTGACAGAAAAAATCAATGAAGCATTGACACAAGGGGTAGATATTGTACTTTGTACAGGTGGAATGAGTGTGGATCCAGATGATAAAACGCCACTCGCAATCAAGAACACAGGTGCCAATATAATTAGCTATGGTTCTCCAGTTCTTCCTGGTGCTATGTTTTTACTTTCTTATAAAGGAGAAGTCCCAATTGTTGGTCTTCCCGGATGTGTTATGTATGCCAAAAGAACGGTATTTGATTTAGTACTTTGTCGTTTACTTGCCAAAGATGTAGTGACATATGAAGAATTGTGTGATTTAGGTGAAGGTGGATTGTGCTTAGGATGTGATATTTGCACATATCCAAATTGTGGATTTGGAAAATGAGATATAAACTAAAAATTCAAATTGGTAATAATGAACCAAATTTTGGCAAGGGCGTTGTAGAACTATTGGAATTATGCGATAAGTATGGTTCTCTATCAAAGGCTTATAAAGAAATGGGAATGTCAAATTCAAAGGCTTGGAAAATCATCAAAAGAGCTCAAGAAGATTTGGGTTATGAACTGGTTCATACGACGAGTGGTGGAAGTCTTGGTGGAGGCTCGCAATTGACTTTAGAAGGAAAAGAATTGGTACGTAAATATAAATTGTTTCAAGAAAAAATAGAAATGTATTCCGAACAAGTATTTAAGGAAGTATTTGAAAATGAATAAAGAGGAAGTATTGATTATTACTTTTAAAAGTATTCAAGATGTTCTATATTTGGAGTCTAAGACAAAAAACGGGCGTATGATACCTGTTCCAAGTTGTGTTAAGGCAGGATGTGGCATGTGTTTTATGTCGAAGGATCTAGATGAGGAAAAGTGGAAACTCTTTTTAGAAGAACAAGATGTTTTGTATGAGGATATAGTAAGGGTGAATTTTTGATGAATGAAAAAATATATTGTAAGAGTGGTGGATGTAGTGCTAAATTGGGCGCAAAGAAATTGAGTCACATTCTAGAAAAAATTGATTCTTATAAAGACAGTCATGTTTTGGTTGGATTTGATTCAAGGGATGATGCGGCAGTTTATCAAATCGATGAGAATTATGCGTTTGTATCTACTTTGGATTTCTTTCCACCTATGGTAGAAGATCCATATTTGTATGGTCAGATTGCAGCAACAAATGCACTCAGTGATATTTATGCGATGAATGGTACGCCTAAAACAGCTTTAAATATTGTGTGTTTTCCAGACAATGAGGATTTGAATATTTTAGGTAAAATCATTGAAGGAGGAAATTCTAAGCTGGTTGAAGCTGAGTGTGCACTAGCTGGAGGGCATTCCATTCGTGATGATTCAATTAAATATGGTTTGAGTGTGACGGGTTTGGTAAATCCAAAAGACGTAAAGAAAAATAATGGCACGCAATGTGGGGATGTCTTGATTTTGACGAAGCCTTTAGGTGTTGGTTTGACTTTAAATGCGTTGCGTATGGATGATTGTTCTAAAGAAATGCAGGAAAGAGTCTTTAAAAGTATGACTACATTAAACAAGTATGCTTGTGATGTTTTAAAAAAATATGATGTGCATGCTCTAACCGATGTAACAGGTTTTGGCTTATTGGTGCATTTAAATGAGATGCTAGACGAAAAAAATAGTGCAGTGATTTATAAGGATTCGATTCCATATTTTGATGACTGTCAAAAGTATGTCGAAGAATTTTATTTAAGCGGTGCTGCCCAGACCAATCGCAATAGTGTAGAGGGTAAGATTAGTTTTGATTGTGATTTCTTTACAGAAGAAATCTTGTTTGACCCACAAACGAGTGGTGGCTTATTAGCTAGTGTATCTAAAGCGGATTTAGAAATGCTAGAGAAAGATTTTAAGGAAAATAATCTTGAATTGTATGTTGTGGGTGAAGTCATTGAGAAAAATGAATATAATGTATATGTAAGAGGTAGGAAGATATGAAAACTTTAGATTGTAGAGGCTTAGAGTGTCCACTTCCAGTTGTAAAGACAAAGGAAGCTTTAAAAGAAGAAAATGTAGTTTCAACAATTGTGGATAATGAGATTGCGGTTGAAAACTTAACGAAGTTTGCGAAAGTAAAAAATTATACGGTAAATTCTAAAAAAGAGGGTAAGGATTATATTGTTGAAATTTCAAAGGGTGATGAAGAAGCAGATTTTGAAGTGGAATACACATATGCGGACTGCAGCTTGGCTAAGCCTAAAATGGTTGTTGTGTGCGCAAGTAATGTGATGGGTTCAGATCCGGATTTAGGTGCGATTTTAATGAAATCATTTATTTTCTCTTTGACAAAACAAGATGTTTTGCCAGATGAAATGATTTTCTATAATGAGGGTGTAAAAATCACAACGACAAAGAGTGAAACTTTAGAAGATTTAAAATATTTAGCGGATAATGGAGTAGAAATTGTAAGTTGTGGAACTTGCTTGGATTTCTTCCATTTAAAAGAAGAACTTCAGGTGGGTTCAGTCACAAATATGTATGATATTGTAGAAAGAATGGAGAAGGCTGATAAAATTATCAAGCCATAAGGATTATGAATAAATGTGTTATTGTGCGTGGTGGAGGAGACATAGCGACAGGGACAATATATAAACTTGTAAAAAGTGGATTTCAAGTATTGGTGCTAGAAGTTGAAAAACCAAGCGCAATACGAAGAAATGTTGCCTTTTGTCAGGCTGTGTATGAAGGAAAATTTACGGTTGAAGATATGATGTGTGTTTTAGTTTCAACGATAGAAGAAGCTAAAGCAGTGATGGCTAAAAATCAAGTCGCAATGATGGTAGATCCAAATGGTGAAATGATTTCTAAAATAGAACATATTGCCTTGGTGGATGCGATTCTTGCCAAGAAGAATTTAGGTACGACAATAGATATGGCACCTATCACAATTGGTTTAGGTCCTGGTTTTTGTGCAGGCAAAGATGTGCATGTGGTTGTGGAAACGATGCGTGGACATAATCTAGGAAGACTGATCTACCAGGGACATGCTTTGCCAAATACGGGTGTTCCTGGAAATATTAAGGGATATTCTAAAGAAAGAGTGATTCATTCTCCTTGTGCAGGTGTTTGTCACAATGTCAAAAAGATTACAGATATCGTTGAAAAAGGAGAAATTATTGCGTATATCGATAAAACACCAGTGTATGCGAGCATGTCAGGCTTACTTAGAGGATTGATTCAGGATGGGTACAATGTAACATCTGGATTTAAAATGGCAGATATTGATCCTAGAGTGGATGAATATCAGAATTGTTTTACAATTTCTGACAAGGCACGTTGTATTGGTGGAGGTGTTTTGGAGGCGATACTGCATGGTTTATCTTGATCAGGCTGCGACTAGCTTTCCAAAACTAGATGTAGTCAAACAAGCGGTTATGGATGCATTAGATGTGGCAGGCAATGCAAATCGTAGTTCAAATATGGATTCTTCACGTTTGATTTTTGCGGCAAGAAGAAATATTGCACAGTTTTTTGGACTCTCTGATTTTCACCGTGTTATTTTAAATGGTGGAAATACCGAGAGTTTAAATACTTGCATTAAAGGAATCTTAAAAGAAAATGATCATGTGATCACTACGTATGCGGAGCACAATAGTGTGCTTCGTCCTTTATATGAGTTAGAAGAAAAGGGAATAATCACATTAACGATATGTGCTCCTTATTTAGAGGATATTAAATGTCATATTCAAAAAAATACTCGAATGGTTATCGTGACACACAGTTCAAATGTGACAGGTGAAATTTTTGATGTGGATTCTATTGGAAAGTATTGTAAAGAATGTGGCATTCTTTTTATGGTGGATGCGGCTCAAAGTGCAGGTCATATATCAGTATCTATGGAAAATATAGATGTTTTATGTTTTAGTGGCCATAAAGGTCTATTAGGGATTGGTGGTATTGGTGGTTTTTGCGTAAAGGACATTGAAGTAAAGCCACTGATTTCTGGTGGAACGGGCATCGATTCTTTTAATCCACAAATGCCAGAGGCGTATCCAGAACATTTAGAGGCGGGGACACAGAATTTTGCAGGGATTGCGGCTTTAAATGCAGGGGTTCAATATGTTTTATCACATCAAAAAGCGATTATCGAAAAGGAATACTTTTTACTTCAAAAATTATATGAAGGTTTAACGGGGTATGTAGAGTTTTATTCATCTTTAGAAAATTCTACGCCTATTGTGGCTTTGAATATCCCAGGTAAAGATAGTGCTTATGTGAGCGATTTATTGAATTATAAGTATGGTATTGTGACACGTTGTGGAGCGCATTGTGCTCCATTAATGCATAAACATTTAAAAACAGAAGAACAGGGAATTGTACGTTTATCTGTATCTTTTCAAAATACAGTAGAAGATGTGGATTTTGTGGTACGTGCAATTCAGGAGATTTCAAATGATCATTAGTGTAATTGGTTCAGGTGGAAAAACAACGTATATCCGTGAGTTAAAAGATAAATATGTTTCTATGAATAAAACCGTTTTAATGTGTACAACGACGCATATGTTGATTGAAGAAGATACATTGGTAGATCCTGGTTATGATGAAATAATGCAAAGAATTGAAACATATGGATATTGTCATGCGGGAAATCGGTGTGGTGACTTGAAAATTGAGACGTTAGATGAAGAGTTGTTTAATCAATTAAAACAAGTGGTGGATGTGATACTGATTGAGGCAGATGGTTCTAAGCATTTACCTTTAAAATATCCAAATATGAATGAACCAGTTCTTGATTCAGATACGGATGAGGTTGTGTTGATTTCAAATCTAAATGGATTAAATCAACCAGTAAAAGATGTGGTACATCGTTACAAACTTGCAAATTTAGATCCGAATGAACTTGTAACACCTAGAATTATGCAAGATTTAATACGTGCTTATTTAAAGAAACTAAATAAACCTGTAAAGATTCATGTGAACGGGGCTATGGATTTGTATACGCGTTGTGTAAGAGTTTTATTAGAAGAAAATGTCGATGTGAATATCATCCAAAAGGAATGGTTTAATATGCAGCCTAAGCTTGTGATTTTAGGCTGTGGACATGTCAGTCAATATTTAGCTAAAATGGCTAGTATATTAGAGTTGTATACGATTGTGATTGACAATCGTAAAGAATTTGCGAATCGGGAATGTTTTCCAACCGCAAATGAAATTCATTGTATCGATTATGATCAAATGGATTCTGTATTGCCAGATGAAGAGAATGCTTGTTATGTGATAGTGACAAGAGGGCATAAAGATGATCGTCTTTGTCTAGAAAAGACGATTCGTAAACCACATTTATATTTGGGTATGATTGGAAGCAAGGGAAAAGTAAAAAAGACCTTTGATGCTTTGATTGAAGAAGGATATTCTAAGGAAGAAGTATCGAATGTGCATGCTCCCATTGGCTTAGATATTAAGGCACAGACGCCTGCTGAGATATCAATCAGTATTTTAGCGGAGCTTATTGAAATAAAAAACGCAAAGTTTAGTTCGAGTGTTTCGAAAGAATTATTAGAATCCAATGTTCATGGAACTTTATGTATCATTATTGATAAAAAGGGGTCAGCACCAAGGGGGGTCGGCAGTATGATGTTAGTGCATAAAGATGGAGTCATTGATACGATTGGCGGAGGAAAAGTCGAATATCAGGCTATTTTAGATGCCAAAGAATGTAAAGAAGTTATGATCAAGGAATATGATTTATCCAATGCAGAAAGTGCTACATTAGGCATGATTTGTGGTGGATATAATAAAGTCTTGTTTATACCGGTATAGAGGAGGGATTGGATTTGAAGAAAAGAAGACGAGTAAGAAAGTCAGCGGTTTTTGTGATTTTTGTATTACTTTTGATTATTGTGTTGTTGATTTCGATGATTGCAAAAAAAGTTAGTGATAAACAGGTAAGTGAACCTAAACAAGAAAAGACAACAGAAACAAAAAAAGAGAATAAGAAGAAACAAACAAATTTACCAAAGGTGAAAAAAATAGATCAAAGTGGTGATCCATATGAGAATAAAGTAACAGTTTCGGATTTAGATTCAATCTTTATTCTTGTGAATAAGTATTCAGGATTACCAGAAGATTATGAACCAAGTGATTTAGTTCAGGTACCTTCGAGTGGTGAAAATGAGAATGTGCGCATGCGAAAAGAAGCGGCAGAGGCATTTGAAAAGTTGATCGAGGCGGCATCAAACGAGGGATTTATTTTGAATGCTTGTTCAGCTTATCGTTCTTATGCATACCAAACAGATTTATTTAATAATGGAGCTGCAAGCTACGGCGAAGAATATGCGGATCGTTATTGGACAAGACCAGGGTTTAGTGAACATCAGTCTGGTTTAGCAGTTGATATTCGTATGGACAATGATTGTAGTGATTTAGATGCCGTTCGATATAATTCGCACTATAATTGGTTGTTAGAAAATATGCATACATATGGCTTTATTTTGCGTTATCCTGATGATAAGGAAGACAAAACAAAAATTGCTCCAGAAAGCTGGCACTTGCGTTATGTGGGTGTAGATTTGGCAACGTATTTGTATGAGAATAACTTAACTTTAGATGAATATTATGGAGCTTAGGCAATCGTTGGATTGCCTTTTTTGATTTATCAAATGATGTGTTGTATACTAAAAATAACATATATAAAGGATTTAACTATGAATATAGATAAAAAGATAATAATGGGTGTAAGAAATAAGGATGCGGATGCGAAGAAAGAGCTTATTTCATTGACTCGAAATCATTTGGTACAAACAATTTATAAGCGTTATATTGGTTTAGAGGAAAAAGAAATCAATGACATCTTACAGGCAACGTATACATACGCATTTATGAATATGGATAAATTGAGTGATGATAAGAATTTTTTGAAGTGGATCACGGTTTTGTTGAATAAACAATTGCGTGAGTATATGCAGGCTAAAGAAAATATGGGTGTGACTACGGCTTTGCGTGGACTTCCTCAATATAGACAATCGGATGTGGATGAGTGTTTAAATGAGATGCCAGAAAATCAAAAGACAGTGACAATCATGCATTGTCTAGGAAAATTGAAAGAGAAGGATATCGCTAATCGTTTAAAGATGAGTGAAGAGGGAGTGGCTCGTTTATTGAAGAGTGGTAAACAAAAAGTAAAGGATGTATTAGATAAGAAGTGACAATTATGGCAATCGGTTAGGTTGCCTTTATTATTGTGTATTGTGAAAGTTTTTAATTAAAATGAATTTTATTAAAATTGATTTTAATAAAAGTATAAAGAATAATGCTATTTCGTAGTGAAGATGTATTTAAAAAGAAGTGACAATGATATTTATTATTGTCCTTTTTTTTGATTTCGCATAAAATGTAGGCATATGAAAAGAGAAACAAAAAGAGTATTGATACTATCACTTAAAATAGGCGTAGGAAGTGCCATCGCAATTATATTAGCCTACTTTTTTAAGTTGGATAATCCAACAAGTGCTGGAACGATTGCACTATTGTCTTTGTTGACGACAAAGTGGGGGACGGTGAAGCTTGTTCTTAGAAGAATTTCCACATTCTTTGTGACAATTCTATTCTGTTTTATTTTCTTTGAACTTATTCCAAGCCATTGGATAGCCTTTGGGCTTGTGATTGCGTGCTTAGTTGGGTACAGTGAGAAAATGAAATGTCAGAATACTTTAAGTGTAAATGCGATGATTGCGGTGCATTACTTGAGTTATTTGGATTTTAGTCTTCACTTCATGATGAATGAGTTTTATTTGATTTTAATTGGTGCCATTATCGC
Organism: Holdemanella sp. MSK.7.32; assembly: GCF_024460475.1. Lineage (GTDB taxonomy): Bacteria > Bacillota_I > Bacilli_A > Erysipelotrichales > Erysipelotrichaceae > Holdemanella. Next base: position 36,519 of record NZ_JANFYN010000015.1, read on the forward strand.
ATTCTTATTGAATTTGGTTCATGATTATAGTGGAGAAGAAGAGTATTTGAATTCTTGTATGATTTATATGGAGGACAAGATTCAGAGCTTGATGTATCAAATTGTTCATTATATTCAAAGTGAGGAAAGAAATACAACGATTTGGAAAGAATTAGAGGATATTAAAGAGCAAGCTGAAAAATATATCCATATTGCGATGGAATATCAGGATAACACGTTTACGAATTTGCCAGATTATTATATTCGATATTTTGAGATGCGTGCTTTACAGTGCGATATTCTGCATATGCTGCATTATAAAATTCGAAAGATTCGTGAAATGCCAAAAGAGGCGCATGAATTGGCAAATTATATTGAATATTTAATTCCGTTTATTCATGAAAAAAATGATCCTCAGCCTCAAATTAGTTCGCTTCATAAAATGTTGAAAGACAAACAGAGTGAGGCTCTTCCTGAAAGTCGAATTGAATTTGAATCAAAGGCGATGCTTCTACATATTTATATGGATTTAGAAGAGTTTTTATACACAAAGAAGAAGTTTATTGATCAAACGACAGAGGAACAGAAAAAATTGTATTGGAGATGATTTAGATGAAATCAATTGTTATTGTTACTATTGTTTCTGTTATAGTTTCTATTGGAATCTATAAAGGAATTCGTAAAGTATTATATAAAAGGGATGTCACAAATAAGGCAAGTTTTGCCAGATTGATAAAATATGTTTTGGTTTTTATCAATAGTATGATTTTTCTTGGACAATTTGAGCAGACAAAACCTATTATGTCCTATCTTGCTGCATCCAGTGGAGTGGTTGCCCTAGTTTTAGGTGTTGCTGCTAAAGATGCCTTTGGAAATTTATGTAGTGGTTTAATGATTTTAACATTTAAACCATTTGTCGAGGGCGATTTAATTAAAGTCAATCAAGGTGAATTGATTGGGTATGTTGAAAGCATTCGTTTTCGTCATACGATCATTCGTACGTATGAAAGTAATCGTATTATTGTGCCAAACTCAACATTGAATTCGGCTACGATTGAAAATGCATTTTTTCAGGATGCGCGAAAGAATAACTATTTAGAAATTGAGGTTTCCTATGGAACGGATATTGATTTGGCGATAGATATTTTAAAGAGTTTAGTTGAAAAAACAATGGGAGAATATGATATTGAAAGTGAAACTCCAATTGAAGTAAAAGTAATCAATTTTTCTACAACTGGCATTGATCTACGTGTTGTTGTTCCAAGTAAGACAAGTCTAGATGGTTTTGATATGCTCGCAAAGATTCGTTATGAACTTGTAAAAGAGTATGGAAAAGCCAATATTCATTTTGGAAATTATTCAGTAGAGGTAAGTCAATCATGATAAAAGTATATACAGAAGTATTGGGGTTTAATAATTTAATGTATCGATACATGAGTTTACCTAACTCATTATCTTTAGCGGATTTAGCTTATTATACATTAGCATCGTATTTGTCTGAAGAATATGCGGACTTTGTGATTGAAGTGAATGGTATCCCTTTTGTATGCCCAAATTGTGAGGATGAACAATTTAATAAGTTACCTTGTGCTTCATCGATCCAGCCTGATTTCAAAGAGGGAGATACATTTAAGATGGTTTATGATTTAGAAGAGCCTTTTGAGATTGAAATTCAAGTTGAAAAAGTGGATGATATAGAAGAAGATGCGAATGTGATCAATGGTCGTGGCTTTGCGATATGGGATGGTTTTAAAGAGTTTCAGGATTATTATTATCAGTCCATGGAATTGTTTAAAGAATATGTCGAAGCCAATGAGATGAGTCTTTCGGATTTTCCAGTAGATGAAGATTTAGATATCGTTGAATTGAATAAGGTGTTGGAATATAACTTTGAAGAATTAAAAGATGTGTATGAGGGTGAGTAGATGAAAGTATATGAAATGAGTTTTCGTGACATGGACCAGAAAATGGTGGAAATCCATGGCATGAAAATGGTTAAGCTTTTAGAGAAGATGGGGTTAAAGCTAGATAATCTATATGGTGCATTAATGTATGGTTATATCGATCATAATGCGGGTTTTATTTTTGAAATCGTAGCTTTGGAAACAAAGAAACGCAATATTGAATATCGCATTGTACCGATTGGTGTATCGTGCAAGATTCCTCGTTTTGATGTGCAGGAAATGGATATTCAAATCTTGGATAATGTAAATGTGGAATTGTTTCAAGATAAGATTGATATGGTTGAAAAGGCCACAGAAGTTTCTAAGGAATTAGAAGAACTTCGTTTATATAAAGAGTTGGATCCATCAAGACATTTAGAGTATCCAGATGATATCATGGTGTATTTTCTAGACGAAGGAAAAGATGTAGAGGCATGTTGGGTTCGTCTGGAAGGAATACAAGATGGAAAGATGTATGGAACTGTATTAACGGCTTTACATCAGAATTTTGGCGTAAAAGAAAAGGATACAATTTATTTTGGCATGACAGAAATGGAAGATCACAAATTGGCGTGTGTATGGGTGAAAGAAGATGAATAAAGAGGATTCATTATATTCGATTTATGTACAAATATTAAAAGAAGAATTAGTGATGGCTATGGGTTGTACAGAGCCTATTGCGATTAGTTATGCGTGTGCTAAGGCAACGCAAGTGCTAGATCATTTACCAGATCGTATTGTTGTTAAGGCAAGTGGCAGTATTATAAAAAATGTTAAGAGTGTTATTGTACCTCATACAAATGGCTTAAAAGGGATTGAAGTTGCAGCTGCTGCAGGAGCTCTATATGGGGATGCTGACGCAAAACTTGAAGTGCTTTCTAGTGCAACGCGTGAACAAATTGAAGAATTGCCTGAATATGTTCAAAATACAAATATTACCGTACAGCACATTGAACAAGGGCATGTATTCGATTTAGAAATCCATGTGTATTATGAACAAGAACATGCCAGTGTTCGTATTGTAGATACGCATACGAATATTGTACAAATTGAAAAAAACTGGCAAGTTATTTTTGAAGATAAGACGACGAGTTTAGAACTTAAAGCCGATCACAGTGCTTTGATTATGAAACAGATTTGGGATTTTTCACAAACTGTGGATATTGATGATGTAAAAGAAATACTAGATCGTCAAATCACTTGTAACATGGCCATCGCAAATGAGGGGATTCATAATTCGTATGGTGCAAACATTGGTCATGTGATCTTGAATATGGATTCAGATTGTGTAAAGACAAAGGCCAAAGCTTATGCGGCGGCTGGATCCGACGCAAGAATGAATGGGTGTGAACTTCCAGTTGTGATCAATTCAGGAAGTGGAAATCAGGGGATTACTTGTTGTGTGCCTGTTGTTGTGTATGCCAAAGAATTAGATTGTACGCAAGAACAATTGTATCGTGCTTTGGTTTTATCCAACTTAACAGCTATTTACATTAAAACAGGTATTGGTACTTTATCGGCATTTTGTGGTGCTGTTAGTGCTGGAGCTGCTGCGGGTGCTGGTATTGCTTATTTACATAATGGAACTTATAAAGAAATTCAGCATACAATTGTCAATGCGTTGGCCATTCTTTCGGGAACGATTTGTGATGGGGCTAAGGCTAGTTGTGCAGCTAAGATTGCTTCTAGTATAGATGCCGGTATCATGGGATATTATATGTATAAAAATAAGCAACAATTCTATGCAGGTGATGGAATCGTTGCTCATAGTGTAGATGAAACAATTCAAAATATTGGAACACTTGGTTCTCAAGGAATGCTTCAAACAAATGATAAAATCATTGAGATGATGATTTCTTGCGATTAAAAGTAGATAAGCGAATGATTAACTGTGGTTCATATTCCATATGGACGATACGTTTTCGTTCGCTTTTTGTTTGTTCTAAAAGAATATCAACAGCTTCTTTTCCTTTTTCACAAGCACCATGGTCAACACTTGTAAGTTGTATTTGAGGAAAATCAGCTTCCGGAATATTGTCAAATCCGGCTACACTTGTTTTAATGTTGTGATCTTTTAAACAGGCTAAGATGCCTAAGGCTGTCATGTCATTATTTCCAATATAGGCATCGTATTTATCACTTAAGATTTGTTTCGTTAAGCGATACCCATTTTCGTATTCTCTTTTTTCGATGGGGTATAATTCAAATTGTTTAGACGAGTTAAAAAATACTTGTGTATTTGACAAGACACTTTTAACGCCTTCATATCTTTCGTTTCGCCCAATTTCCGTTGTATCTAATGGACTTGATATATACGCAATCTTTTTGTGCCCTAGCTGTTTTAAATGGTTACCTAATAATTTACCACATTTAAAACTGTTGAGTTCAATGGAATCACAATCAAGATTTTTTGGCTTATCCCCGATAATAATGCACGGTATTTGTTTGGAAAGTGCATTCCATTCATCAACAAATTTTGGGGGATATAGAAGAATGATTCCACATGGTTTTAATAGTTTTAAGTTAGAAAGGGCGTGCTTTTCAAGGTCATCTTTTCGCAATGTAGAAATAGTAAAGATTTGTGTTTTTGTCTTACTAGCCTGTTCAATGATACTTGAAACAACCATAGAATAATACGAATTGGATAAGTTGGAACAAATCACGACAATCGTATTTTTTGCGTTTGAATACCTTTTTTTAACTTCTGGCTTTTTATATCCCATTTGTTTGGCTGTCTTTTTGACGAGATTTACTGTTTCTTCTTTGAAAGATACATTCTTATTCTCACTTAGAATCATAGATACAGTGGATTGCGATACATTTGTGGCTTGGGCAATATCGCGTGTAGTTACTTTATTTCTTTTTCCCATAATAAACCTCTTTTGATTTATTTTGATTAATAAATCGATTACTAATCAAATCATTAATCAATATCTATTTTTATCTTACACTATTTTATTTGGTTGTCCAGTTATTAATCAATATTTTGATTAATAAAATGGACTTTTTTACACATTTGAAATGAAATAAAAATAAGCGTATCGTAACTTTGAAAGAGGTGCGAACTATGTACGATTGTATAATCATTGGAGCAGGTATTAGTGGTTGCTCATTAGCGTTTGAGTTAAGCAAATATAGTGGAAAAGTATTGTGGCTAGAAAAAAATAATGATGTGGCCGACGAAACAACTAAGGCCAATAGTGCTATTATTCATGCGGGGTATGATCCAGAGCTAGATACTTTAATGGCAAAATATAATATTTGGGGTAATAAAATCATTCCTACTTTATGTAAAGATTTGGATGTTCCATGTAAGAATATTGGTTCTTTGGTTGTTGGATTTAGTGAAGAGGATGATAGGACCATTGAAATGTTATATAAGCGTGGTGTACAAAATGGTGTTGAAAATCAGCGTATTATTAAACAGCCTGAGCTATCTGTTATGGAACCCAATTTAAATCCAGACTGTACAAGCGCTTTATATGCACCAAGTGCATGTATTATCAATCCTTGGCAGTTTGCGATCGCATTAAGTGAAGTGGCAATTCAAAATGGTGTAGAGCTACGTTTGAATGAAGAGGTTACGAGTATAAAAAAAGATGGAGATATCTTTATTGTGAATGATACATACAAAGCTCCATTGGTTGTAAATTGTGCGGGTGTTATGTGTGATCATGTAACTGGACTTATTAAGAAACCAGATTATAAGATTACGCCAAACAAAGGAGAATATTATTTATTAGATAAGTCACAAGGAAACATGGTTCATCATGTTATTTTCCAATGCCCTACAAAGATTGGTAAGGGTGTATTGGTAGCTCCTACAGTAGATGGAAACTTAATTGTGGGTCCTACAAGTACCAATACAGATGCAAATGATTATTCGACAACGTCTGCAGGATTAAAAATAATTCGTGAAAATGCGGTTAAATCCGTACCGAATATGAAGCTTCAAGAAAATATTCGTACGTTTGCGGGATTGCGTGCAAGAAGTGATACAAAAGATTTTATTATTGGCGAAGATAAAGATGTACATAATTTCTTCTTGATTGCCGGAATGGCAAGTCCAGGCTTAAGTAGTGCGAGCGCAATCGCATTAGACATTGTGAGAATGATGCAGGAAAAAGACTATTTCTTAAATTTAAAAAAGGATTATGTTTCTACAAGAAAAGTAGTTCGTTTTAAAGAAATGTCACATGAACAAAGAAAAGAATATATTGAAAAACATCCTGAGTATGGTCGTATTATTTGTCGTTGTGAAACCATTAGTGAGGGAGAAATCATTGATGCGATTCGTCGAAGTCCAAAACCAGTTAGTTTAGATGGAATCAAACGTAGATGTAATGCCGGCATGGGAAGATGTCAGTCAGGATTCTGTGGACCTAGAGTTCAGGAAATTCTAGCTAATGAGTTGGGTGTTAGTCAGTTAGATATTGTTTTGGATAAGAACGGTTCTTATATTTTGTGTGGAAGAACAAAGGAGAATGGCGATGAATAATAAGTATGATGTAGTAGTCATCGGTGGTGGCCCTGCTGGTCTTGCCAGTGCAATCGCCGCAAGACAAAATGGTGCCAAGTCCGTTTTGATTATTGAGCGTGATAAGGAACTTGGTGGGATTTTAAATCAGTGTATTCATAATGGTTTTGGCTTACACCACTTTAAAGAGGAATTAACAGGTCCTGAATATGCAGGAAAGTATATTGATGAAGTTGATAAAACAGATATTGATATCTTATTGGATACAATGGTAATTGAGATTACGCCAGATAAAATGGTGTATTGTTCAAGTAGTATTCATGGATATTTAATGATACAGGCTAAATCTATTATTTTAAATATGGGTTGTCGTGAAAGAACACGTGGTGCAATTGCGATTCCAGGAACTAGAGCTTCTGGTGTGTTTACGGCTGGTGCAGCTCAGCGATATGTGAATATTGAAGGTTATATGCCAGGTAAAAGAGTTGTAATCTTGGGTAGTGGTGATATTGGTTTGATTATGGCGCGAAGAATGACTTTGGAAGGCGCAAAAGTTTTAGCTGTTGTTGAGGTTATGCCGTACTCAAATGGTTTGAATCGTAATATTGTTCAGTGTCTACATGATTATGATATTCCATTGTATTTAAGTCATACAATTACGGATATTGTGGGTAAGTCTAGAGTGGAAAAGGTTGTTGTTTCTAAGGTGGATGAAAACAGAAATCCAATCAAAGGAACAGAAATGGAATTTGATTGTGACTGCGTATTGTTGTCTGTTGGATTGATTCCAGAAAATGAATTGTCGAATGAATTAGGCATTGAAATGGATCCAAGAACACATGGCCCTATTGTTTATGAAAATATGGAGACTTCTATGGAAGGGGTATTCGCATCAGGTAATGTTGTGCATGTGCATGATTTAGTGGATTTTGTAAGTTTGGAAAGTGAAAAGGCTGGAATGGGTGCTGGTCGATATGTTTCAAATGGCGAAGTATCTAAGAATCGTGTCGTAAGGACGATAAATGGGGATAATATTTCGTATGTAGTTCCTCAATATGTTCGTAAGGATAATGTAGAAAAGAGTGTTGAGCTTTCTTTCCGCGTAAGAAGACCAACGCAACAGGTAAATATTGTCGTGAAGGATGGGGATACAATCATTGCAAAATTTAAAAAGGAACATGTGGTTCCAAGTGAAATGGAGAAGGTATCAATTCCTAAAATATTGCTTGAAAAGGCAGATAAAGAATTGGTTGTATCTATTGAGGAGGATACGTAATGAGAGAGTTAATTTGTATAACATGTCCCAAGGGTTGTCATTTAAAAGTTGATGAAGAAAATGATTATAAAGTAACTGGAAATGGTTGTCCTAGAGGTGCAATCTATGGAAAGAAAGAGTGTACGCATCCAACTCGTGTTGTGACAAGTACTGTGAAAATTGTGGGTGCTGAGATTGAAAGATTGAGCGTGAAAACCAATGGGGATATTCCAAAGGAAAAGATTTTTGATGTGATGAAGGAATTGAACCGTGTGGTTGTGAAGGCACCTGTGCATCGTGAAGATGTAATTGTTTCTGATATTTGTGGTACGGGTGTTGATTTAGTTGCGACGAAAGACTTATAATATGGCTGTTAAAAAAGGGGAGCTTTTAGGCTGAGAGTAGGTTTGTCCTAGACCCTGTAACCTGATTTGGATAATGCCAACGTAGGGAATATATCTTTTTGATAGTGAGCTGCAGATTGGGTTTCTGCAGTTTTTTTCTTGGTGGAGAAAATATGAATTATTCTATTTTTGATGTGGATGGAACAATACTGGATTCAATGGAAGTATGGAATACTTTGGCAAGTCAATATGTTCAAAGTTTGGGGATGGCTCCCGAAAAAAATCTTGATGAAATTGTTTCAGATATGAGTTTAGAACAGAGTGCAATATACTTGAAGAATCATTATAAAATCAATAAACAAGAAGAACGAATCATTTCTGAGATATTGAATTTTATATCAGATTTTTATGAGTATGAAGTGAAACTTATGCCTGGGTTTAAAGAGTTTATTTCACATTATGATTCGATGAATGTGATTGGTACAAGTTGTGATGAAGAGCTTGTAAAAATTGCGTTGAATAGACTGGGTGTGTTGAATTATTTTGAAGATATTATAACTTGTTCAAAGGTGAATAAGTCAAAGGATGATCCGGATTTTTATTTGGCTTGTGCACAAGTTTTAAACCAAAGACCAGAAGATATAGTTGTGTTTGAGGATGCAGATTATTGTATAGATGTGGCGAGAAAAGTTGGATTTAAAGTGATTAAAATAAAAGATTGGAGAGATTTAAATGAAAAGTGCATTAACGATTGCGGGAAGTGATTCGAGTGGAGGAGCAAGCATTCAAGCAGACATTAAAACCATGTGTTCGCAACAAGTGCAATCACGGCATTAACAGCGCAAAACACATTGGGAGTAACGGGTATTATGGATGTAACGCCTGAATTTTTGGGCGAACAGCTAGATGCGGTATTTACGGATACTTATCCGGATGCGGTAAAGATTGGGATGGTATCAAGTTCTAGTTTGATTGAAATGATCGCAAAGAAACTAAAGGAATATAAGGCAGAAAATATTGTCGTTGATCCTGTGATGGTTGCGACAAGTGGTGCTAGATTGATTAGTGAGGATGCGATTGAAACATTGAAAAAAGAATTGTTGCCTTTAGCTACTTTGATTACTCCAAATATTCCGGAAGCAGAAGTGCTTTCTGAAATGGAAATTACGGATGAGGCTAGTATGGTTGAAGTGGCTAAAAAAATCAGTGAAAATTTTGGGCGTGCTACTTTAGTTAAGGGTGGTCATCAAATCAATGATGCGAATGATTTATTGTATAGAAACAATTCATATGCTTGGTTTAAAGGGAAACGTATCAATAATTCAAATACACATGGTACGGGCTGTACTTTGTCGAGCGCAATAGCATCAAATCTTGCGAAGGGATATGATTTGGATACTTCGGTAAAACGAGCAAAAGACTATATTTCTGGGGCATTAGGAGCAATGCTTGATTTGGGCAAAGGCTCAGGTCCAATGGATCATTCGTTTGCGATAGACAATGAATATACAACAGAATATGAAGGATAATAAGAAAACCATTCTAGTGTTGGCGTCTAGAATGGTTTCTTTTGTTTATTATTATTTTTAGGAGAGAGATATGAATATTGGTTTATTTCTATATTCATTGCCTTATCTTTAAGGCACTTATAGAATAACATTCCATGTTGTCATAATTTTAGTATAACTTTGGTAAATCTTGTGAAATCCGATTGAATTATGTGAAATTATCAAAATATGCATCTTTTTTGGAAAAGCCTCAATTTATTTCGTATATGAGATAGGGGTGATGAAATCACATGAATAAATCAAAAGAC
>NZ_JANFYN010000016.1 GCF_024460475.1 Holdemanella sp. MSK.7.32
CTTCGGGTGCTAGACGTAACATAATCTCTCCAAAAGTGACTACTTTTTGTTTCATTTATTTACCCCTTATTTTAGCTACTAATTCAACAGCTTCTTCTACTAAAGATTTAATTTCATCAAATTTACCTTCTGCAACAAGATCACCTTTCACCATCCAGCTTCCACCGCACGCAACGATTTTGTCACAAGATAAATAACTATCTAAATTCTTGGCATTCACTCCACCAGTAGGCATAAATTTCACGCCTACGTAAGGGGCAGCAAGAGCTTTGATTGTGGATACACCACCAAATTGTTCAGCTGGGAAGAATTTCACAACTTCCAATCCTCTTTTCACAGCTTGAGCAACTTCACTAGGTGTAATGCATCCCGGATAAATTGGAATATTCTTTTCTAAACAGTAATCTACGATTTCTGGATCAAATCCAGGGCTTACAATAAATTTTGCGCCTGCATTTACTGCACGATCTACTTGTTCTGTTGTCAATACTGTACCAGCACCTACAAACATATCTGGATAGCATTCTGTCATCAATCGAATGGATTCTTCAGCAGCTTCTGTTCTAAATGTAACTTCTGCACAAGGAAGGCCGCCTTCGCATAAAGCTTGAGCTAATGGTTTAGCATCTTTTGCGTCATTCAAAACAACAACAGGTACAACACCCATTTCTTGAATTTTTTTACTAATCGTATTCATTTTAAACCTCTCTTATAGATACTTCTTTAATGTTGCGCGTACACTACCTACGCCTGCCAACATTTCATTAAAGTATCCACATACTTTTTCTGCCATATCGACTTCATATAGGTTCACACCAAAAATTTTGTCATTTTCTAGAACTGGTTTTAATGTGGCTTCAATTTCGGCTACATCTTTAGTTTCACCTAATTTAAATCCTTCAACATAAGGACAAACTGTATCCAATAATGGATCTGGACTTAATTCAAACGCATTTCCTGCATCATCCACTGCCATTAAATAACGTAACCATCCGGCAAACACTAATGGAATTAATTTCAAATCGGCTACATTGCGATTGTCAGCACTCGCATACGCTTTAATTGTTTCCCCAAAACGAATTGCTAATTTTTGAGAAGTATCTGTGGCAATACGTTGTGGCGTATCTGGCATAAATGGATTTGGAACACGTACTTTTAATACTGTATCAATAAATTCTTTTGGATCCAAAATGCCAGGATTTACTACAACTGGTAAACCTTCTTTATATCCGACAGTTTCAACTAATTTTACTAATTCTTCATCTTTCATTTCATCTGAAATCTTATTGTATCCCAATACACATCCAAAGATGGCTAGACAAGTGTGTAATGGATTTAAACAAGTACAAACCTTCATTTTTTCTACTTTGTCTACTGTATCACGGTCTGTAAACATCAACCCACCCTTAGTTAAATCTAAACGTCCATTTGGGAAATCGTCTTCAATAACTAAGTATTCTGTTTCTTCTGCATTTACGAAAGGTGCTACATATGTGTTTTTAGAAGTAATAACTGGATCTAATTCTTCTACGCCATCGTTCAACAAGATTTTTTCAACAGATGCATCTGGACGAGGTGTAATCTTATCAATCATACTCCAAGTAAATGACACTTTATTTGAATCAATATATTCGACAAATTCTTTTTCGGCTTTACCATTTTCTGCCCAAGCTTTGGCAAACGCAAGGATAGCCGCATATAACTTATCTCCATTATGAGAACAGTTATCTGTACTTACCATCGCAATTGGAAGTTCTCCCGCTTTAAAGCGAGCATACAATAAAGATGTCACTTTACCCATATAACTAGCTGGTTTTTCTGGTCCATTCACAAAGTCTGCTGTGATATCTGGAAGTTGTTCACCTTTTCCATTTACTAGGCTGTATCCTTTTTCTGTGATTGTAAATGTTGCCATCTGTAGAGATTTATTTGTGAAGATTTCTTTTAATCTTGCATAAGCACTTTCATTATTTGAATCTAAAGGTAAAGATTCTGCAACACTGGCAACAACGGTTTTATCAATTGTACCATCGGCTTTTAATGTGGCTACGATACCTAAGTTATCGTGTGGCACATACATTTTTTCAATGATTTCATAATCGAAACCTTCGGCAACGATCAAGCCTCGATCTAAATCTTTATTATTCAACATATTTTGAACCACATTCGCATGGAATGCACGGAATAAGTTGCCAGCTCCAAAGTGGATCCAGAAAGGATTTTCCTTTGTAGCTTTTCTCATTTCAGCAATATCATATTGAGGTAAAGAATATCCCTTTTCTTCCCATTGTTTTCGATTTTGAATACCTTCCAAAGTTAATTTCATAATTAGATACCTCGCTTTGTAGCTTTATCAATGGCTTCCCACAATCCATTTAAGTAAGTGGCTCCTAAGGCACGGTCATATAAACCATATCCTGGCATTGCCACTTCATCCCAAATCATACGGCCGTGGTCTGGACGGATTGGTCCATCAAATCCAATGTCATATAGAGCTTTCATTATTTCATACATATCAAATGTACCATCACTTGATAAGTGAGCAGCTTCTTCGAAGTTTGTTGGTGTAATGAATTTCAAGTTACGAACATGTGCAAAGTGAATTCTTCCCTTTAATGAACGAATCATATCCGGTAAATCATTTGCTAAATTAGTTCCATAAGATCCTGAACAGAAAGTAACACCATTATGAGGATTGTCTACCATTTTCATCATACGCAAGATATTTTCTTTGTTGATGATAATACGTGGAAGTCCAAATACGCTCCATGCTGGATCATCTGGGTGAATAGCCATGTTGATATCGTATTTATCACATACAGGCATAATTTTTTCTAAGAAATATTTTAAGTTTGCAAATAATTTTTCATCATCTACATCTTTATACATTTCAAATAACTCTTTAACATGTGCCATACGTTCTGGTTCCCAACCTGGCATGATTGAACCATTCATATCTCCAGAAATAGATTCAAACATTTTTTCTGGATCTAAGGCATCAACCGCTTCTTGTGTATAAGCTAGTACAGTAGAACCATCTGGTCTTACACGAGCTAATTCTGTACGTGTCCAGTCAAATACAGGCATAAAGTTGTAACAAACCATGTGGATATCTTCTTTCCCTAAGTTTTCCAATGTTTCAATGTAATTTGCAATATATTGTTCTCTTTCTGGTGCACCTGTTTTGATCGCATCATGAATATTTACACTTTCAATTCCAGCAACATGAAGGCCTGCAGCTTCTACTTCGTCTTTCATTGCACGAATTCTTTCGCGACTCCAAACTTCACCTGGCTCCGTATCATATAAAGTAGTAATAACTCCAGTCACTCCTGGGATTTGTCGAATTTGTTTTAATGTGACAGTATCAAATTTTGAACCATACCATCTTAATGTCATTTCCATAAAATGTCCTCACTTTCTAAGATTTGTATTTGTTTTGGCAACTATATTATAGGTAAAGCGGTTTCAATTTGGAATTTCATTAATTGTTATAAGCATTGCAAAAGTTGCGGTTTTCACATAAAATAAAAATTATGAAAAAGAACCTACAAACAACATTTAGTACGCGACAAAAAATGTTAGAACCTGACTTTGAAATCTATTATTATGAGGATACAAGTCAGGATTTTCACTATGCCAATGTCAATCCTCACACTCATAATTACTATGAATTTTACATTTTTTTAGAAGGACACATATCTATGGATATTGAGGGTGTCTCTCATCCTTTAGTGCCAGGCGATGTATTGATCATTCCACCCAACACAAAGCACTACGCAAAGCTTTTAGACAATAGTATTCCATATCGTCGTTTCGTATTCTGGATTTCCCAAGATTATTGTAATAAACTATTTAACATCTCGAGTGATTATGTTTATTTAATTCAGCGTGTTCATACCACAAAACAATATTTATATCATTATGACATTATTGGTTTTAACACCTTACAATCCAAAATCTTTAGACTGATTGAAGAAATGCATGCCAACCGTTTTGGTAAACAAACTAAGGTCCAGTTATGTTTAAAAGATCTTGTTTTTCACTTTAATCGCTCCATTTATGAAATGGAACAAAAAAATAAAAAATACGAAGAGAATGCCCTCTATGAAAATATCTTATTGTACATTGAAGACCATATCGATGAAGATTTGACGCTTGACCATCTGTCTGAAATATTCTATGTCAGTAAATACCATATTTCACATGTATTTAAAGCAAATCTTGGTATTTCTGTACATCAATTCATCACAAAAAAACGTCTTCGCTTATGCAAAGACGCTATATCGTATCATACAAATTTAACAGAAATCTGTATATTATATGGTTTTAAAGACTATACGAGTTTCTTCCGTGCCTTTAAAAAAGAATTTGGTATGTCACCAAAAGAATTTAAGGAATTATCTGTAAAAACACAAGAAAAGCAGGGTTAACCTGATTTTGATATTTTCATGACCCAATAGCCCTTATCACGAGCCATTTTTTCTACTTCATAGCCTTTTTCTTGTAAATAATTGATTGCACTTTGTGCACCATGCTGCTTGCGCATTACAATCCAGAAATGACCATCTTCCTTTAAATGTTCTAAACACTGATCAAACAATGAATAAATCATTGCCTTTCCCGTACGAATCGGTGGATTCAAAAGAATACAGGCATACTGGCCTTCATTCACACCTGACTGACATAATATCTTTGCCTTACGACGATATTTTTTCATGTTTGAATCTGCCAGCTGACAAGCTCTTTGATTTACATCAATCATTGTCATTGCGGTATGCTTCCAATACTCCATTAAAATCAAGGCAATCGGACCAATTCCACAACCTAGATCCAATGTGCTTTCTGGTTCAGATTCATTGTCGAGTACCGTTTCTAAAAGAATACGCGTACCTTCATCCAATTTATCTTTACTGAAAACTCCAGCATTCGAATTTAACTTATATGTAAAATCACGGAAATGTATCGTAATTTCTTCTGGTGCATCTTTTACAATATCATTTGTGAAATAGTGTGCCATACTACTTTGTAGCAGCTTCTACAATCGCATCTGCATCAATTTTGTATTTTGCGAATAATTCAGCTGGTTTTCCACTTTCACCAAATACATCTTGAACACCAACACGAACAAGTTTACATGCTGTTCCTGCTTCAGCTAAAACTTCTGCCACAGCACTTCCTAAACCACCAATAATAGAGTGTTCTTCACAAGTCACGATTGTATCGTGAGTTTTTGCTAGTTCAATGATCAATTCTTTATCAATTGGTTTAATTGTATGGATATTTACTACAGTTGGAGCTGTTTCTATTCTCTTAGCAGCCTCTAATGCTTCTTGAACCATCAATCCAGTCGCAACTAAAGCTACTTTTTCACCTTTTTGAAGGACAACACCTTTTCCTAGTTCAAATTTATAGTCATCGCCATTTACGCTTTCAACACCACTACGACCTAAACGAACGTAGCAAGGCCCGTCAATTTCAGCTACAGCTTTACATGCTTGTTTAGCTTCATTATAGTCACATGGAACGATAACTTTCATACCTGGAATACCACGCATTAAACTAACATCTTCAATACATTGGTGACTTGCACCATCTTCTCCAACACTAATTCCTGCATGAGATGCACAGATTTTAACGTTTAATTGTGGATATCCGATACTGTTACGAATTTGTTCAAATCCACGTCCAGTCGCAAACATTGCGAAAGTAGATGCATACGCAATCTTTCCACTAGCCGCAAGACCTGCCGCAACACTCATCATATTTCCTTCGGCAATTCCCATATCAAAGTGACGAGAAGGGTCTACCTTTTTAGCTTCTCCACTCTTTGTACTACCCGCTAAGTCAGCATCTAATACAACGACATTTTTATTTTCAACCATTAATTCTTTTAAAGCATCACCATAAGCGACACGTGTAGCTACTTTTGCCATTATTCTGCCTCCAATTCTTTCATTGCAGCATGGTATTGTTCTTCATTTGGTGCTACTCCATGCCATCCTTGTTGATCTTCCATAAATGAAACACCTTTTCCTTTAATTGTCTTCGCAACAATTACAGTTGGCATTCCCTTTGTTTCACGAGCTTCTTTTAATGCTGCACGCAATTGATCATAATCATGACCATCTACATTAATTACGTGGCAATTGAAAGCTTCGAATTTTTTATCCAAAGGATACACACTCATAACTTCATCTACGTGACCATCAATTTGAAGGTTATTATTGTCAACAATAATACATAAATTATCTAATTTATAATGAGCCGCTGACATTGTAGCTTCCCATACTTGTCCTTCTTGGCATTCACCATCTCCAAGTACAGTATAGATACGATGATCGTTTTTATCTAATTTATTGGCTAATGCCATACCTACAGCACAAGAAATACCTTGTCCTAAAGATCCTGTAGACATATCTACACCTTCTACATAATTCATGTTAGGGTGTCCTTGTAAACGTGAATTAATAGCTCTGAAAGTTGTCAATTCTTCTTCAGGAAGGAATCCCTTTTCAGCAAGTACTGCATATAAAGCTGGACTTGCATGTCCCTTACTTAATACAAAACGATCACGATCCAATGTATTTAAGTTTTCCTCATTAATATCCATTTCTTCAAAGTATAACTCTGTTAAAATGTCAGTTGCACCTAAACTTCCACCCGGGTGTCCACTTTGGGCACTATACACTTCTTTCACTATATTTCTACGAATATTTTTTGCGTGCAATGCAAGTTCCTTGTTTTCCATAATATTTACGCTATCTCCTTTTTGCGCATACATTATAACAAACTTTTTGTCACAATACACCCCCTACAAAAAGTCAATTATTTCACAAACGCTTATATTGCCACACATAAGCTGCATCATTGATCAATTCTATGTCTTTTTGACTAATCCCAATCAATTCCAACACTTCAAATATATCTATCCCTTTTTCAAATAGTTTCTCAAAACAATCCATCCTCGCATTTGTCTTTTCTTGTTTGATTACTTTCTCTAACACTTCTTGAACTCGATCCGATTGAGCACGATAAAACATACCATCCATCTTTAAAGCGAGTTTTTTATCCACATCCGAAAACAAAGCTTTTAAAGTTTTAATGTCGCAACCCCGATTCAATAAAAGTAAATAAAAGCTACGAATCTCCAAGTTGTACACTCGCTTACGAAACAGTTCAAATTCTACATCTAATTTTTCCATTTTTTGTTCTCCTTTTTTCTACACTCTCTTATACGTAAAAAAAAGAAGTTTCACCAAAAAAAGTGAGAAATCAATCTCACTTTTCAACTTCATAAATCATGGCACCAAAACTAGGAACATTTACTTCGATCATATATGGCTGATTATGTCTTGTAAGACGCATTGCCTGCACCTCTTGAGGTGCATGACCTTTTAAGTTTCCATTGTATTTATCCCACTCTGTATTCAAAATTTCTTTATATTTACCTTTGCAAGGAACACCAAACTGTTGGTGATCATATGGATTTGTTGAGAAATTCATAATAATAACGAAATCTTTCTTTGAACCTCTACGAATAAATGAGAACGTATTTTGTCCTACATTATCTGCATCAATCCAACAGAAACGACTTGGATCATAATCTTGATCAAAGAATGCATCATTTTCTGTGTAAATCTTACCTAAATCTTCGCATAAATGTTCAAATGCATCGTGCATTGGATAATCCAACAAGAACCAGTCACAGCTCTTTTGTTCATCCCATTCACGCAATTGACCAATTTCATTACCCATGAAATTCAATTTCTTGCCAGGATGCGTAAACATATATACATATAATGCTCTTGCCTGGGCAAACTTATCTTCATAGCTTCCCCACATTTTATCTACAATGGTTGCCTTACCATGCACAACTTCATCATGACTAAATGGTAAGATGAATCTTTCTGAATAGAAATAAGCCATCGAGAAAGTAACGTCATGGTGATGCCACTTACGATAGATTGGATCTCTTTTTAAATAGGATAATGTATCATTCATCCAACCTAGATCCCACTTATAGTCAAATCCTAAACCACCCGCATAACTTGGCTTTGTGACATTAGGAAAATCACTTGAATCTTCCGCAATCAACATGATTTTTCCTTGATGCGCCTCATTCAACAAGTAATTCATACGTTTCATGAAATCACATGCACCTTCATTCACACCATTATTCTTGTTTCCATGCCAGAAAATCGCATTACTGATCGCATCCATTCTTAAACCATCCACATGATAAACATCTATCCAGAAATTGGCTGCAGACATCAAGAATGAGCGAACTTCTTCTTTCCATAAGTTAAAGTTAGCTGTTCCCCATTCACTATTCGCATCTTCCGGTTTTGAATATTCATATAAAGGCGTACCATCAAACATTCCTAACGCGTAATTATCCTTCACAAAGTGTACAGGCACAAAATCCATGATGACACCAATTCCAGCTTCGTGAAGTGCATTCACAAAGTGCATTAATTCATGATTTGTTCCATAACGAGAAGTACTTGAAAAATAACCCGTACATTGATAACCCCAAGAACCATCAAACGGGTATTCACATAGCGGCATGACTTCAACATGTGTAAAGTGATGTTTCTTACAGTGTTCAACCAATTCCTTTTCTATTTCATGATACTGTACAAACTCTTCGTTTTCATCATCTTTTCTCCATGAACCAACATGCATTTCATAAATATTCACAGGAGAATCAAAACCCTTATTTCTTTGATTCAGCCATTCTTTGTCAGTCCATCCATCATAACTTAAATCTGATACAATACTTGCCGTATTTGGTCTTAATTCACTATAAAAAGCATATGGATCCATTTTGTCTACCAATTCACCATTTGCCTGCCACACACGATATTTATACGAATCCTTATCCTTTGCACCTTCTACAAAACATTCCCAAATCCCACGTTTATCTTTTTTCATTTTACTCGCTTGATCATCCCAATTATTAAATGTACCAATAACTGAAATATTCTTTGCGTTTGGAGCATACACTCTAAAGCGAACCCCATTAGCTTCTAGGTGTGCACCAAAAATATTATAAGCATGTATGTCACGCCCTTCAAAAAAGGCTTTTGTCTTTCTTTGATCCATAATGATATAACCTCCGTATATATATTTTATACCGGAACGCAAGAAACTTAAAGTGTATTTTTCAGATTTTGAAAACGCTTACCAATCGTTAAAAAAGATGCAACTAACGCTGCACCTCCATGAATTGACGTAATATATTTTCTAAATCTTCTAATGTGTTCATTTGTGACATCTCATTTTTAAAGATTCTTGAACTAGGAAGTCCCTTTAAATACCAGCTAGCCAATCCTCGCATTTCACGAATAGCTACTTTTTCACCTTTTGTATCCGCTAATCCTTTGGCATGATCCATACAAATTTCAATACGATCTTCCATTGAAAATTCATGTTTCTGTCCTGTAATTGAATCCACACATTCTTGAATCAAGAATGGATTACCTACAATTCCACGACCTAACATAACCGCATCACATCCTGTTTCATTCATCATACGATGAAAATCTTCTACACTACGGACATCCCCATTCCCGATAACAGGAATAGATACCGCTTCTTTTACTTGCTTAATATAAGACCAGTCTGCTTTTCCTTCATACATCTGATTACGTGTACGACCATGCACCGCAATAGCACTAACGCCCACACTTTCCATAGCCTTCGCCATTTCAACACAATTAATATGATACGTATCAAAACCTAAACGCATCTTTACAGTTACTGGCTTATTTACATTTTGTACAATATTCGATACAAGTTCTTTCGCATAATCAATATCCTTCATTAAAAAGCTTCCTGCCTGTGCTTTGATAACCTTGTTTACGGGACACCCCATATTAAAGTCAATAATGTCACAATCTGTTTGCGTATCCAAATATTTAGCTGCATATACAACCGTATCAATATCATGACCAAATAATTGAAAAGATACTGGATGTTCATTTTCATCAATAGCACACATTTGTTTCGTCTTCAATGAATCATAGTATAAAGCTTTATCGCTTACCATTTCATTACAAACTAAACCAGCTCCAAAGCGTTTCGCAATTCTACGAAATGCGATATTACTAATACCTGCCATTGGTGCAATCACAACCGGATTTTCGATTTCTACATTTCCAATCTTAATCATGCATCTTACTCGCAATCGCTCTTAATTCTTCTTCTGTGAAATGATATGTTTCATTACAGAAGTTACATGTGACATCACAACCATGCTCTTTATCTGCCATCTCTAAAACATCTGATTTTTTTATAGTTCCCAAAGCTCTAGCCATACGTACTTTTGAACAAGGACAATCATAAGCCACTGGTTGTGTCGTTAAAATCTTGGCATCTTCAAACATGTCATTTGCCAAATCTTCTAAACTTGAATCATCATATTCTTGAATTAATGTACTCATTGGTTTCAATCCTTCAAGTACGTGTTCACAAATAGAAATGTCTGTTTCTGTCGCATCCGGAAGCATTTGTAGAATCATAGCACCTGCACTGGCAACACGACCATCTGTTCCTATTAAAACTCCACATGATACAGCTGTTGGTGTTTGTTCAGACAAAGTGAAGTAATAGGCAAAATCATCCCCAATTTCACCACTCTGCAACTCAACCGAACCAGAAAAGTTTTCTTCCATACTTAAATCTTTAGTAACTGTTAAAGTTCCATCTGTACCGACAACAGCTCCTACATTTAATTTTCCTGGGCGAATCAAAACATCCTCTACATGGGGATTTGAAACAAACCCACGAACATTTCCATTCGCATATGCATCTACCACAATAGAACCAATTGGACCATGTCCGTTGATTGTGATTGACAACATTTCTTCTTCTGATTTCAACATAGCACCCATCATACTTGCCACAGATAAAGTTCTTCCTAAAGCTGCACAAGCACATGGATGTAAATCAAAACGATTCTGCGCTTCCTGTACTAAGTCAGTTGTACGCACAATATATAAACGAACATGCTCATTTAAAACAAGAGCTTTTAATAGTTGATCTTTCATAATTATCCTCCACAATAGAATTCACAAGCACCATTCTACTGAATTCTTGTATCCATTTCAAGCCAAACTAAAAGCCATCAATCGATGGCTTTTATGTGTAATTAATCTTTTTTCTTAGTTAATTCATTGAACGCATCATCCAAATCCTTTTGATCAACACCAGTTGGAGTCTCTGGAATCTCTGGAACTTGAACTACTTCTTGTTCTGTCTTTTCCTCTTCTTCACTTGTTTCAACATTAGGATCTGTTAACTGTCCATAATTCATTAAGTTTGTGATTTCTTCATTTGTTAATGTTTCATGTTCATACAAATTGTTCGCAATCAAATCCAACAAATCTTTGTTTTCAGTTAAGATCTTACGGCAATTTTCATGACACTCATCTACAATCGCACGAACTTCTTTATCAATTTCAGCCGCTACACCTGCAGAATAATCACTACCCTTTGTATAATCTCTTCCTAAGAAGACATTTCCTTGAGGATCCGCATATTGGATAGGCCCTAAACTAGACATACCATATACACGAACCATATTTTTGGCAATTTCTGTTAATTTTTCAATATCATTTACAGCACCCGCACTGATTTCACCAAATTGGATCTCTTCAGCTGTACGACCACCAAGTAAACCAGTGATCTGCGCAATAAATTCAGATTTTCTATGGAAGTATTTCTCTTCACGAGGTGTCATCAAGTTATATCCACCCGCATCTCCACGAGGAATAATTGTAACTTTCTGAACCATATCTGCATCTTCAAGTTTTAAACCAATAACGGCATGTCCCGCTTCATGGTAAGCCACAAGAATTTTATCTTTTTCTGTATATTTTTTGCTCTTTTTCGCAGGTCCCATCATAACACGGTCAATAGCTTCATCTAAATCCGTCATTGTAACCTTAGCTTCATTTTTACGAACTGCTAAAATAGCACCTTCATTCAAAACGTTAGCTAAATCTGCACCAGAGAATCCAGGCGTACGTTTTGCCAAGTTTGCAAGTGAAACATCACTCGCCAATTTCTTGTTACGAGCATGTACCTGTAAAATAGCTTCACGCCCCTTAATATCTGGCAAGCTAACAGTAACACGACGATCGAAACGACCACTACGAAGTAAAGCAGGGTCCAATACGTCTGGACGGTTTGTAGCCGCAATCACAACGATTCCAGCATTATCTGTCATACCATCCATTTCAACCAATAATTGGTTCAATGTTTGTTCACGTTCATCGTTTCCGCCACCCATACCAGCTCCACGCTGACGTCCAACGGCATCGATTTCATCAATAAAAATGATACATGGTGCACTCTTTTGTGCTATTTTAAACATATCACGAACACGACTCGCACCTGTTCCGACAAACATTTCAACGAAGTCAGAACCTGAAATCGAGAAGAATGGAACATTGGCTTCTCCAGCTACAGCTTTTGCCAATAAAGTCTTACCAGTTCCTGGAGGACCAACCATCAAGATTCCCTTAGGAATATGTGCTCCCATATCTGTAAATTTCTTTGGCGAACGCAAGTAATCGATAATTTCTTTTACTTCTTCTTTTTCTTCTTCACAACCCGCAACATCTTTAAAACGAACTTTTACATTCGATTCAACACGAGCTTTCGATTTTGCGAATTCAAAGGCTTTATTATTGCCTCCACCACCCATTTTAGAAAACATGAAGTAGAAGAATACCGCAATAATCAAGAATGGAATGATTTGAGAAAGAATAGAAATCCATACACTTCCTTGGTTTGGATCTTCTACTGTTAGCTTTCCACCATTACGTTGCAAATCCTTTTCCAACTTCTCAATATTCTTTTCTGTTCTTGGAACAATAACCTTGTATCCAATTGTCTTTGAGTTCTGCTCATAAGTACCTTCCAACTGAATAACAGTGGAACTAATTGTCATAGAACTCTTCTTAAAGTCAACTTCATCTACAATTTTCTCAAATTGTGTATAATTCATTTGTACAGTACTGCCCTGTGAACTATAAAAAACTAATGATAATACAATTGATAAAATGAAGATGGTTGGTAAATAATTTAACCACTTCTTCATAATCTTCCTCCTACTGATAAATTTCAGGTTTTAAAACACCAACAAATGGTAAGTTACGATATTTCTGGTTGTAATCCAATCCGTATCCAACCACAAATTCATTTGGCACCTCAAAACCAACGTAATCCGCTTCAATTTCACAAACACGACGGCTTGGTTTATCTAACAATGTTACACAACGAACATCTAGACAACCTTTATTCTTAAACATTTTCTTTACTTCAACTAAAGTTCTACCTGTATCAATAATATCTTCTACAACTAAAATAGAACGATTCTTACAAGATAGATCCATATCCTTTAAAATACGAACATCTCCAATAGATTCTGTTCCATCATATGAACTAACGGACATAAAATCTATTTCACATGGAAATTCAAAACGCTTGATCAATTCAGCCATAAAAGGAACACTTCCCTTTAACAACCCAACTACGATTGGAGTTTCTCCAGATTCCTTATAATCTTCTTCTATTTGATGTGCTAGTTCCACACAACGGTTTTCGATTTCTTCTTCACTTAATAAAATTTTTTCAATATCTTGAGCTATCATATGGTGTTTTTCTCCTTAAGTTACTTACACATTGTAACATAAACATTTAATCTAGACCATTCATTTTAAAATAGAACTGTTGATTTTGTGAATAATGTTCTACATCACATCCAAGGCCGGGTACGAAAATAACTTTTCCTGCATTATTTTCCACAACCAACCAATATTTTCGGTATATCTTGCAGATTTTTCGATCCACAAAGAAACGATGCACATTCTTATTTCCAAAACGCATCGAAATTACGTCATTCACTTTAACATGACGCACCACCAAAGGAAAGTCAGATGCCTCCACACTAAAAGACTCAATTGTTTGGCCCTGATTCATAATAGAGAATTCTTTATAATCTTTATACTCCAATTCATTCAATGTATAATACACATTCTGTGGTTTTGGCATTAAATACAACTTTTCATTATGCCTTTCCAATAAATGATTCTCTATTTCAATCAACACATTTCCCTTTAATTGGACACACAACTCTTCCATGTATTTTCTAGAGAAATGATGGCTCAAAGCCTGAAATAAGAAAGTATCTAAATAGAGCCAAGCATCTTCTTGATTCAATAAAGAATCTACATTCCCATTCCAATTCTTTAAAAAATCTTCTATGCCTGCTCTTTTTATTTGCCAAAAATCATTCTCATTTTGAATCTTTAAAATCCATTCTTCCTTTTCATTACGATCCATCTTTTCGATTTGTGTATGACGAATCACATTACGCGTATAGTGATTGGTTAAATTCGATTCATCAATTCCAAAAGAAACGCCATTATCATTGCAGTATTGCTGCAATTCACTCTTTGTGAAATTAAGTAAAGGCCGAACGATTTGATAGCCATGCCTTACACTCTTTTCTTTTAAGCCATACCAGTCACAAATCATATTTCGATTTTTCTGAAACAAATACGTCTCAATCACATCATCCATCTGATGTGCTACATATAATAATTTCGTATCAAATTCATCTGCCACTTCTTCAAAAAAAGCATAACGAACATCTCTTGCCCACGCCTGAAAATTTCCTTTCTCATGCACCGGATATAAAACACGAACAGGAATATCATATTTTTTACAATATTCCTTCACTATTTTCTCATCCCTATCTGCCGTATCGCGATGTTTATAATTCACATGTGCAACGACAATGTCCTTGCCTTGTTTATTCAATTGATCTAATAAAGCCATGCTGTCAGGTCCACCTGAACAGGCTACTACACATTTTGACATGTTCCTATTATAGCATCATTTGCATAACACATTTTTTTATTTTATCAAACAAGTGAGAATTCGGATCAATATGCGCCTTCACATCAATCACACGCGCCGAATTGATCCATTTCGCATCATTTAAGAATAATACACTCGCCTTATTTAAGCCCTCAATTTCTGGTAAACGCATCAAATGACGCTTTCCCATATGGGATACAGGATCATACGCCCTATGATATGCACTACTATTCCCACTCATAGGTACTACAAAAATTTTCCCATTCTTCATTGCCAACACTAAACCAAAATGCTGATAGCCAACCTCACTTAGATAGGCCAATCCAAAATCTGTAAAGCATATGTCGCCAACTTTCACATACACCTTAGCTTCTAAACTCGAATACATTTGTTTCCTCTGACAAAAATTCAGTTTAGAAAGCATATAATCATAAACCTCACTTTCATTTAAACCCTCTAACAGTTGTTCTTCAGCAATTCTAGCCTGCGACGTTATTTTCTGTGTGTACTCCGTCGACTTCTTGTTTTTGTACTTTTGCCATTCATTCGGTTCCATAACCCCATTCTAACAAACCAATGTGAAAACAATATTAAAAGTAGGCATTTTAGCCTACTTTTTTGAATATTTTTCGCGATTTTCTTTGAATACGATGCCACAAACCAATTAAAGGATGAAATTTTTCACTAATCATTGCCGATTTCTCAATAAAGATCTCTACCGCCAACAATATAATGACCATAACTAAAAAGCCGATATTTCGATTGATCATATACGCAAAAGCACTCAATCCAAAAAGCGCTGTTAAACCACACATGATAATTACAGTATTACGATGTCCAAATTGGCGCATCAACAAGTGATGAATATGACTCTTGTCCGCCTCCATAAATTTCATACCCTTTAAAGTACGTCTCAAAATAGCGGATAACGTATCAATAATTGGCAGCATCAACAATAAGATAGGCAATGCCAACGTCAAAATCGTACTCGATTTAAATCCAAGCAATGAAATTGCCGAAATCATGAATCCCAAAAACAACGATCCACAATCTCCCATAAAGATACTAGCTGGATGCGCATTATAAACTAAGAAACCCAATGTTCCAAAAGCTAAGATAAAGGCAATGCTTAATAAATCCGACCGTCTTTCGATGATAGCGATAGAGCCAATGACCACAAGCACAATAACACTCATACCTCCGGCAAGACCATCTAGACCGTCAATCAGATTTACCGCATTTGTGATACCGGCCACCCAAATAATCGTAAAGATAAACGAAATAATACCTGTATCAATTTGAATGCCCAAAGGCAAACGAATAATATCTACTGAAATTCCAAAATAAATCAACACCAAAGCCGCAATAACTTCCAACGTTAGTTTAACCAGTGGCTTAATATCGATTAAATCATCAATTAAACCAGTAAAAAACATAATACTGCTTCCAATAACCAAACCTTTGATCTGACGATCCGCCTTCACAAAGATAGCCATCGTTATAATGAATGCCAAATAAATCGCTACACCACCAATACGTGAAATCTTTCCATGATGGACCGTACGCTTATTTTCTTTGGCATAGGCCCCACAATAAATAGAATATTGCTTCACCAACGGTGTTAGAATCACTGAAATCAAGAATGGTAATAAAATCATTTTATAATCAATCACGCTGACTTTACCCCCTTTAATGCATCTATCATATCGTATTGTCCTCGTTTTGTACAAAGAACTGGACAAGATATGTTCTTAGAAATGAATTGTGACGGTCCAAAACAATCCGCCAATCCTCCACTCAATTCAATTCCATGCATCAAAAAATGTTCTTGTAAAGAAGCAGGAAGGCCATCAAAACAATGTTTTACCCATAATGAAATCTGTGCTGAAACCATCTCGAAGGCCGGCCACAATAGACTTGACTCAATTTGAATCTGATGAAGAATCTGTCTTGAATCAAAGGCATAACACAACAATAAATTGTTTTTTTGTTGCCAAAAAGCTAGACTTGCCATTTCCTTCAAATGCGCCGCATCCATTTTTGTGATAAAACAACCCGTCTTGTTGTAAACAATCCTTTGTATCTGCTCATCAATCTGTGCTCCCGCATAATAAATTGTCTTTGACACAAACACCTTACCATAAGCACACACATGAATTTCCGTATAAGAATGTCCACTATGCACTAAAAAACAAGAACCTTCTTCTTGTAAAGCATTTAAGTTTGAAATAAATTCAACCTTACGTACGCCACAATCCAAAAACATTTGCTGCCAAAGTTCTCGTTGTCTTTGCGACAACTGTGTAGGAACACTCACAAGCACACTCGGTCTTAATAAGCCATCAAAGGCATGTAGTTCGTTTAACCCCTTCTGAACCAAAGGTTCAATTGAATGAAGAATTTGACCATGTGATATAGGATATTGAATTTGTATCGTATCCAGATCCTTATATAAATAGGCAAGCGCCTGATCCGATACACCTAATGTTTCTTTTCCTTTTTTTGCGATTATTGTTTTTAAAACAATTTGTTTCTGTGTAGAAAAATCATAAAACCGTGCAAGATACGCCCCCATATCCAGGGCAATCCACTTATCAAGCAAAGCCATTATAGATTGTTAATTGTAAAATCGCCTGACTTGAAATGTACGCAAGGCAAAGCGATAAAAGAAACATTAAAATCTGCACTTTCTTAGGATTTTTTACACTACACACCTTTTCAAACTGAATACTTGAAATCGCATAAAAGCTTAAACCAAAACACGCAAAGAATACTAAATAAGAAATTACAGAAGCTGCCATATTAGCCTCCTACATGAACAATTTGAACAAAATTATACTTTTCCTTCAATTGCTCACATGCACTTAAAATCACTTCTTCATCCACACTGAACCCCAACATACTTGAACCAGACCCAGACATCAATATACGTACTAAACCTGCATCTTCCATATCCATTTTCACTTGTTCTAATTCAGGCTCAATCTCGAATGCGATTGGCTCCAGAGAATTTGCCATAGTCTGATATAAAAGATCCATGTTCTCTTCTCGAATACTCGACTCTACTAAATCTACATCCGGATGAAAAGGACGAGACTCTTTCCATTTAGAAAATGCATTCGCAGTGGAAATTCCAAAATCTGGTTTTACAACCACAATATCAAATTTCCAATCACTCTCAATTGGCGTAATCTTCTCGCCAATTCCCTTTACTCGAGCCCACTTATCATGAATGCAGAAAGGAACATCCGCACCCACTTGTTTTGTGATTTCATAAAGATTTTCTTCCGTTTCCTCAATACCTTCCATCTTTAAAACCGCCTTGCATACAGCAGCTGCATCCGCACTTCCGCCACCAAGACCTGCCTGAGCTGGAATGTGCTTCTTGATAGATACTTTGAAACAAGAATCCAAATGATAGGTATCCTTTAAAACTTGAATCATCTTTGAAACCGTATTGTTCTCTGGTAATTTCATACCTTCACATTCAACTACATCAAAATCATTTTTTTCTATCTCAATCTCATCATAAATTGAAATAGGTACCATGATCATGTCTAAAGAATGATACCCATTATCCATTCTTTTTACGACATCTAATGCTAGATTAATTTTTGCCCTTGCCTGTACTTTCATAGGTCACCTCATATAATCGAATAAAATCCTCTAACGTACACTGTTGCGCACGCGTACTCGAATCAATATTTACTTTTTCTAACAATTCTTTTGCCAGAGCTTTATCTTTCACAAAATTCTGAAAATTATTATAAATAGTTTTTCTTCTTTGTGTAAAACAAGCTTTTACCAAATCGAAGAAATAATTCTCATCTTCTAAATGATACTTGTGATGGAAAGAAAATTGAATAACCATCGAATCCACATTGGGACTTGGCCAAAATACTCTTCTTGATACGTCCATGACTTTTTTCACATCACAACGATATTGCGTAATTACGCTCAACGCATTGTATTCCTTATCATTTTCGTGTGCCAAGAAACGTTCTCCCACTTCTTTTTGCATCATAACCGTAATTCTTTCAATCTCTTCATTTGCCTCAAACAATTTAAATAAGATCGGCGTTGTGATGTAGTAAGGAAGATTCGACGCGAAAACTACCTTTTGACCAGGCTTTCTAAATTCACGAATCTTTTCATCAATATCCACCTTTAAGATGTCTTCTAATACTATCTGTAAATGATCAAAACCAATCTCATTCTCTAATACAACCGGCAATCTTTCATCAATCTCAAAAGCTACAACCTGATTACTTTTTTCGCATAAAAACTGTGTTAAAGCACCAATTCCAGGACCAATCTCAAAAACCAATTCATCTCTTGATTGAATGGCTGCATTGGCAATCTTTTCAACAACACCCGGTTCAATAATAAAATTCTGTCCAAAGCTTTTCTTTGTGAAAACTTTATACTTTTCTTGAATCTCTTTTGTCTTTTTTACTGTCGCAATCGCCTGTTTCATGAAAGACTCCTTTCTTCTATCTCTTCTTTTGTCACATTCATCTGATTTAAACGCTTAAAACATGTTTTCGCATTACAAGGACCAATATGAAAATCTTCACACACTTGAAAGCGCAAATTTTTGTTTCCAACTAAGCCTAAATCAATAAAGTCTTGCCAACTCAATACTTCTTCTTTATTCTCAAACGTTACATAATGACATAAAGCATCCCATAAATCTTCTTTACTTGCATGCTCTACACCCACTTTTTTAGGTGTTTTCGCCTTTTCTTTATTAATAAACGCATGTTTACATCCTGGCACACTACTGCCAATCAATCTACGTATATGTTCTCCTGGCGTATCTGGATCTGTAAAAATAATCACACCTCTTGTCTTTTGAGCCTGTCTAACTCGCTCAATCGTTTTCTCGTTGACCTGGTCTCCACCCGTTTCAATCGTGTCACAATCAAAAAAAGACTGCAACGTGTTTGTATCATTTTTTCCTTCAACGACAATAATTTCTTTAATATGCTGCTTCATCTGTCTCCACCACATGTTTCGATGTAAAACCAGCACCATGTACCTGATGCACATCATTCACAATAATAAACGCTTTTGGATCAATCTCTAAAACACTTGACTCTAATAATGGATATTGTTTCTGCTTAATAACACACATCAACACGGGCTTAGGCGCTTGTGTATAGCCGCCACTTCCATCTAGAATCGTTACACCACGATCCACTGTCTCTAATAAAATACGACGAATCTGTTTCCACTCTGTCGATATAATCATAACATTTTTTGCGGATTGCATGCCTAGCATTACTGTTTTATCGATTGCGACACCACAAACAAACACAGACATAATACCAATCAATGCTGGTGTTAAACCATGTGTAACCACGCCCAATAAAACTGTTAAGCCATCTACGATCATTACACTGGTTCCTTCAGGAATCTTCAGGTATTTATGTAAAATCAAAGCTAAGATATCCATACCACCCGTACTTGAATTAACTCTAAACACTAAACCTAAACCAATCCCCACAAGAACTCCGGCATAGATTGTAGCCACATAAGCTGGCATCACAAATGTATCTTTAGGAAACATTGTGGCAACCTGTGATAAACCTGTTACGAAAACCGGATATACAATTGTAGAAATCACAGATTTCATCGCAAATTGCTTTCCTAATAAAAGAGCTCCCAATATAAATAATCCAATTGTCAAACCATCAATCATCAAAACTGTATCAATCGGAAAAACTGGATGTAATGCGACAGCCACACCAGCTACACCACCCGTTAATATATTATTAGGAAGTATAAAAAAGGAAACTGAACATGCGACCACAAAGTTTCCAAGTATAATCATTATTAAATCATGTATTTTATTCTTGCTCATATGCATACCTCTTCTAGCCTACATGATTATATCATTTTTTTTATGTTTCGTTTTCAAAAATATCGCTTGCAAACAATTCACTTTATCCGTATAATAGTCCGGGTTATATAAGTTCATGATATGGTTGAACGTTCATACCTACTACCGAAAACAGTAGACTATAGCCTTCAAATAGGAGGAAAATAAAATGCAATACGATATCATTATTATTGGTGCTGGGCCTGGAGGAATTTTCTCAGCCTACGAATTATTAAAGAGTAAACCTGAATTAAAAATTGGTGTTTTTGAAGCAGGAGCACCATTAAACAAAAGAAAATGTCCAATTGATGGAAAGAAAATCAAATCATGTATCCACTGTAAATCATGTGCCATCATGAACGGTTTTGGTGGAGCCGGTGCCTTCAGTGATGGAAAATACAATATCACAAATGAATTTGGTGGAAACCTATACGAATATGTAGGTGAACAAGAAGCTATCGATTTAATGGAATATGTGGATGAAATCAACTGCAAGATGGGCGGAGAAAAAACTCGTCTATATGCAAACTCAGATGCTGCTATCGCCAAAAAATGTCTTCAAAATGATCTTCACTTATTAAAAGCGAAAGTTCGTCACTTAGGAACTGACATTAACTATGTAGTCCTTGAAAACTTATACAATGAATTAAAAGACAAAGCCGAATTCCATTTCTTTAAACACATTGATATGGTAAACAAAATCGAAGATGGATATGAGGTCGTTTGTGGGGATGAAACATATACATCTACACAATGTATTATTTCTACAGGACGTTCAGGAAGTAAATGGATGGAATCTGTATGCTCAAACTTAGGCATCGAAACAAAGAGTGATCGTGTAGACATCGGTGTTCGTGTTGAACTAAATGCCGATACATTCTCAGAATTAACAGACTCATTGTATGAATCTAAAATCGTATATCGTTCAAAGAAATATCAAGACCGCGTTCGTACATTCTGTATGAACCCTAGAGGTGTTGTCGTAAACGAAAACACAAACGGAATCATCACTGTAAATGGTCACAGCTATGAAGATCCAGCTCGATTCACAAACAACACAAACTTTGCCTTATTAGTATCAAATCATTTCACAGAACCCTTCTCACAAAGTAACCAATATGGTGAAAGTATTGCCCGCCTATCAAACATGTTAGGTGGTGGCGTTATCGTTCAACGCTTTGGTGATCTGATTCGTGGACAACGTTCAACTCCAAGTCGTATTGCACAAGGATTCGTAACTCCTACATTGAAGGCTACACCAGGAGACTTATCTCTAGTTATTCCTAAACGTCAATTAGATGACATTATCGAAATGATTTATGCCCTTGATAAAGTATGTCCATCAACAGCTAGTGATGATACATTACTATATGGTGTTGAAGTTAAGTTCTACAACATGCAAGTAAAAGTAGACAAAAACTTAGAAACAAAACACAAAGGACTATTCGTTATCGGAGACTGTTCAGGTGTAACACACTCATTAAGTCATGCCAGTGCATCTGGTGTATATGTCGCAAGACACATTACAGAAAATCTATAATACAACATAAAGTGGATCGCTTGATCCACTTTTTCATTTATTCAAACATTTTTTTCAAGTCAAACAAGTGTATATTTTTATCTTCAATCATATTTTCATTGAATCCTTCTTTCGAAAAGATATAATATACTCTTTTTAATTTGTCTGGAAAAATAGAAGCACTCTCTTTTAGATGTTCATACATGTCCTTTGTATATTTTTTATTTCTATATTTGCAATCCATCACCAACAAATATTCTTTAGTACTTGTGATACCATCTATTTCAATCGATCTGCTTAATTTTGAATTATCAACCTTATAATTCTGTATATGTGGAAAAATGTCTTCTAATTCACCTTTTTCATTTAGCATATCCATATATAAAATCGATAAATTCTCAAATTCAAACGAAAGAAATGAATCTAATTTTTCTTTATTTCGTTCAAACACAAGATTGCCATTTATTTTTATCTTCTCCTGATTTTCAAAAATTAAGGTGTACCATAATTTCAACATCGAATCCGATATATCGTAATAAATTGTTCGCTTATTTCCATTATACATATTCTTTTTTTCTACAATTTCACTCTTTATCAAGGTTGAAATATATTTAGAGACTTTAGCCTCTGCCTCATGGATATCCTCACTAATCGTTTTTATCGTACGATTTCGTTTTGAAATCGATACTAATATTGAATTATATACATCCTGTACATTCG
Organism: Holdemanella sp. MSK.7.32; assembly: GCF_024460475.1. Classification (GTDB taxonomy): domain Bacteria; phylum Bacillota_I; class Bacilli_A; order Erysipelotrichales; family Erysipelotrichaceae; genus Holdemanella. Next base: position 23,019 of record NZ_JANFYN010000016.1, read on the forward strand.
TTGAATTTGATAGAAGTTGATCTGGCAAATTAAAAAATGTACCAAATTCATTAAATAATAAATATTGAATATTTTCATAAAATGTTTTTGTATGATCAATTGTCGATAAATAATATGGATATCCCGACATTAAACACAAATAATTAGCTTGGCTTTCAACATCCTCCATCTTGACAAATTCCTTTGCATCCATAAAATTCATTTTTTTGATTTCCATCTCAAAAGTACGTCTTTTATATAATGGACTCGCATGATTCTGTATTTCTTTTTGTAAGAATCCTATATCACTTCCCGATAAGATGACCATCATATTATCACTCGTATGATCAATAAACTCTTGCAAAACGGAAGAGAAACTAGAATCTTGACTCACTATATATGGATACTCATCTATAATTAACACAAAACGTTCATTCTTTGCGTATTCTTGAATCGATTTAAAGGCATGTTGCCAACTTGCAAAAACAAATGTATCTGGTAGATTCAACAAATGGTCCACTTCATAAGAAAAAGATTTTAAATTTCCATAACTATTATCTTGCTTAGCCTGAAACAATATACCTTTTTTACCCTTTAAAAATTCATTCAATATGGATGATTTCCCTATTCGTCTTCTTCCATACAATACACCAAATTCTTTTCTATTACTTTTATACCGACTATTTAATGCATCTAATTCCTTTTTTCTACCAACAAACATAGATCCTCCACATTATTAACTCCATAGTTATTAACTCTCTAGTTAATAATATCATTGAATGAAAAGATACGCAACATGGTATAATAATCTAGGTGATAATTTTATGATACAAATTCCAGACAACAGTACAATATTAGCTCCGGCTACCCTACATTTATCTTTATACAAAGAGATTTTAAAACAAAAAAAAGATTGCCTTGGCATACAAGTTTTAACCTTGTCTAGCTGGCTATCTTCTTTTTATCATGGACAAAATAAATCTGACATTGAAATTCTTTATTTATACAAAGATGCTTTAAAGAATATCTCTCTTTCCAATGCCTTCTATTCCAGTAAAGAAGACTATGACTTTTTAAATGCCTGTCTAGACTTTATAAAAATGGCAAAAACCTATCAGATTCATGATTTTCCTTGTTCAACCCAAAAAGAAAAAGATTTACATGAAATCTTAAATCTTCTGTATCCAATTCAACTCAAAGAAGACCAAACGCAAGATGTCCTTTCAAGTTTACCAGATTTAGAAAACATCTATATCCTAAAAAAAGAATACTCTCAATTAGACAGTTACTGGATTCAAGTGTTGATTGATCATGGCGCAAAATGGCTCGGCGATAAGCAACTGTTGACAACACACTACTACAGTGTTGCCAACGCACGCAAACAAATGGAAGTCATCGCAAATCTTATTATTGAAAATGACTATTCAGCCGATGATATTTTCATTGCCCTAAACAACCCAAGTGACATCAATGTTTTAACCCAGATTCTTACAGCACATAAGATCCCATTCACAACTATACAAGAAGTTCATACTACATCTATATATAACGAGTGGATCCATTATTTAACATGGGCTAAAGATATGGATTTAAAAAGTTTTTTAAACGTAGTTCAAACCCTATATCCAAATGACAATTATCTATTGCAGTATTACACATTGTTCCCTGAACAATTTTTAAAATTTGAACCTTTCTTAACTACACTTCCATACAAAGATAATGAAATCATTGATTCCTACCAATTCACATCCTACCAAAAATTAGAACAAGACACTTTAGAATGGATACACGATCATGCCTTCTTATTTGATGCATACGATTTTATCAAGATGGCCAAACACATTCAAAATCTACATGAACAAGTCACAAAAGAAGATTTGAATGCCTTCAACGATGTCATGTCACTTATCCAAGATGTGCATACACACATTCATAATGCGAATGATTTAAACATCTTGATTCACCAAATCCAAAATCTTTCTGCCAATCAGAAAGCCAATTCCATTGAAGGGGTATTCATTGGATCTAGACAAGACATCACAAATTTAAGGCCCATCGTCTTTTTAACTGGAACAAATGCCAGTGCATTTCCTGCTTTAAAGTTACATACTGGAATCTTTGATGAGGCCTATGTACAAAACACGGATTTACCAAATCTTGAAACACGCATTCAAAACCAGCAGGCTCAAATCTTTGACTGTTTGTCTTTGTGTGAAATTCTTTATGTATTCTATCCACAAAGTGATTATCAAGGAAAAAATTATGAACCAAGTTCTGACATAGAAAATTGGCTCCAACAAAAGGCTGAGTTTATCACTACGCCCGATTCTTTTAATTGGACTACCCCAAATATCGATTTAAATGAAACAACAGCTAAATCCATATTCTTTAAGGATGATCATTTTAAAGGATCTATTTCAAGACTCGAATCCTATGCACGATGCCCTTTTTCCCATGCACTAAAATACGGCTTATATTTAAAAGAAAAAGAAGACATCACAGACATTCGAATTCGTGGAAGCATATTACATCATGTTCTAGAAGTGATTTCTAAAGATAGACAAGAATATACTTCTTTATCCAAAGAAGAAATTCATCACTATGTTGAAAATGAATTTTCCTTCGCAAAAGAAGTGCTTTTACAACAAGTTCCATGGTTTGATTCTCAAATTGAAGAAATCACAGAAAAACTTATGTTGATTTTTGAACAACTCCATAACTTCGAATCCAACTGGCACATGAACATGGATAAACAAGAACATAAGTTCTCTTATTCCTACCCATGGAATGGATATACCATTGATTTATATGGCTATATTGACCGAATCGACAGTTCAAACACATCTTTTTGTATCTTTGACTATAAATCAAGTGATAAAGATATTAAAATCGATGACTTTGAAAAAGGATTATCTTTACAGTTAGCCACATATACGTTAGCTTACGAAAAAGAATCCGGTTTAATCCCTGTAGGATGTTTCTATATTGCACTAAGGACAACCCCAGAAACATTCACTTATGGAAAATTAAATTATCGCAAAAAAATCCCTGAACTCACTGTGAACGATGAAAAAGATATTGCGGATACATTTAAAGTCAATCGAAGATTAAATGGATGGCACTTTAGTGATGCGAGCATTTATTGTGATGACATAAAACGATATATGCCTGTAAAAAGAGCCAATCCAAGTTTAGAAACCATCAAAGAGGAATGGACTCAAGTCGTTGACAGTCTTTTAGAAGACATTAAAAGTGGACAAGCCCTACCTAATCATGTCCAAGATGCATGTAAATTCTGTGCTTACAGATCTATTTGTCGAAATTCAGCGAATGAAGTTGAACCAATGCTTCGTGTAGAAAAGGAGGAAGAATAAACATGGATTTTTCAATTCCCCAACAAAAAGCCATTGACATTCGAGATACAAATATCGTTGTCTCTGCCAGTGCCGGAAGTGGTAAAACAGCTGTTTTAGTAGAACGTTTATGTCAGCTTGTATTAAAAGACCATATTTCAATCGATTCTATCCTGGCAATGACTTTCACAAAGGATGCGGCGGCTGAAATGAAGGCACGTCTTCTTTCCAAATTAAAAGAGCAACCAAAAACAGAATATATCCTTCAACAGATGGCTCTACTTGAAACAGCCAGTATTTCTACTATTGATAGTTTCTGCTTGTCGATTGTACAAAATTATTACTATAAGATTCCCATTTCTTATACGATGTCCAAACAAACGGCATCCTCAGCCCAAACGCGCATCGCCTTTGACAACGCCTATAAACATGCGATTCAAGATTTAGACTTGGATGCATACACAAAATTAAAAATGTATTTTCTCTCTTTTGGAAAAACAGAAGAAGACATTCAAAAATACATTGAAGATATTTTGGCAATCCTCAACTCTAAATCCGAAGAAGACGCTACGGCTTGGATTAAAAACATTCAAGATTCATATACATATTTAAGCCCAGAATTAATGGAATATGCATTGAAATACTTTCACAATCATTGTCTTGCGATGACTGAAATATTAGATGAAGTAATCGATCAAATCGCAAAGCCTGAAGATTATGAAGTCAAAAAAGACTATTTATCAAAGTGTTTAGATGCCAACTCGTATTCAGATTTTAAAGCTCAATTTGAATTATATTTAAAAAATACCATCGGTTTTAAGAAGACAATTGATAAGGTGGACTACTCAAAATATCAAACTTCTTTTAAAGATCATGAAACAAAGATCGTAGAAAACTTATTTGATGAAGAATTCTATTTAAAGGACATTCAAAATCATAAAGCTTTAGTAGATACCTTATTTGAATTAACCAATAAAGTAAAGCTATACTTTCAATTAGAAAAGAAGAAAATGGAAGTGATTGACTTCAATGATATGGAGCACTTTGCGTATCAACTCCTTCAAGATCCGATGATCAAAGAAGAAATGTACAATAAATATCAGATGATTCTAGTGGATGAATTTCAAGATACCAATGAACTTCAAGAAAAAATCATTGCGTCTTTCTGCCATGAAAATAACGTATTTAGAGTGGGTGACATTAAACAATCCATCTATGGTTTTAGACAAGCCAATCCAAAAATCATGCAGGATTGGATGAAAAAGGAAGATATCAACAACACCCCTTTATTATTGCAGGAAAACTATCGTTCCAATGCGAGTGTTATTCAATTCAACAATGATTTTTATAGTAAGATCATGAACAATGAATTATTGGGAAAACAATTTGAAGAAATCGATATTGCCAATGTAGGTACGAAAGGACAAATGGAAAGTCCTCAGTATCCAGTTCGTTTCTTATATACAGAATATAAAGATGAAGAAGGCAACAAAGCTACCATCAAAAAGAATCACAATGAGAATCGTTTTGATTTGATTGCACAAGATATTATCGAAAAGCACAAAGCAGGCATGCCCTATAAATCGATGTGTGTGTTAACTCGTAATCATGCGCCTCAAGAAAAACTGAAAACAGTTTTTGAGGCCTACAACATTCCAGCTATGATTACCATTGATCATGGATTCTACACAAATCCTGCCATTCAAATTGTACTTTCCACTTTAAAAGCTTTAGAAGATTTAACCGACGACATTGCGTTATGTGCTTCTTTAATGTCTCCATTATTTAATGTATCTTTTTCTCAAATTGCGAAGTGCTGCATCGGAAAAGAAAAAGGCACATCTTTATATATGAGTATTAAAAACGAAGATTTCATGAAACCCTTCTTTGAATTATATGTAAATAGAAATCAAACGATTGTACAACTGCTACAATATATCTATGCCTATAATAATTTCTATTATGCTTCTACAACCATTCAAGATAAGAATAACTTAGATTATTTATTAGAATTAGCAACCCAGTATGAAAATCAGAGTGACATCCATGGTTTTGTCCTACAACTATCTAAAGATGCAACGCAAGATCAAACTCAGGAAGCAAGCTTGTATGGCAAAGAAGATGATGTAGTTCAAGTAAAGACAATGCATCAATCTAAAGGTTTACAATTCCCTGTTGTATATATTCTTTCGCAACATGAACAAAGAGATAAACATGGCAGTTCATGCATCTTACTTGATTCAATATTAGGATTATCTTTAAAAGGCTTAAGTAATGATTATAAATATAAGTACAATTCAATATATCATTTAGCTCTACAAACAAAAAAAGAATTGGATGATCTTGCAGAAGAAATGCGTGTATTCTATGTGGCGACAACACGCCCTCAAAAAGAATTGGTCATTGTAGATACGATTGAAAGCATTGAAGATTTTTATAGTCCATTAAACGCCTATACTCTATTAGAAGATGAAAGTTATACAGGATGGCTTTTACATACATATGCCAACTCGAGTGATTCTTTAGTTATTTTTGATAAAAAATCAGAATTATATGAAAGACCATTAAAAGTGCGTCAAAATAATAAGTCTTACAAGCTTCCTGTCTATACGAAAACATCCGATGTGTTCTCGAGTCAGACGGCTAGTGGGGCCAAAACGAAATTAGACTGGAAAGAGATTTCTCTTACTAAAAATATAGGAACGCTTCGTGGTACTTTATTCCATGAAATTGTGGCGCAATGTTCATATCCTTATCAACAAGAAGAAATTCTTTCTTATGCGAATTCTTATGGATATACTTTAAAGGATTATGATATCAAACAGATTCTAGCTTTAAATTCGAATGCACTCTATGCTTCATGGATGAACGAAAAGCATGTATTTGAACAAAGCTATATTATTAAAGAAAAAAACCAAGTCGTTCATGGATTTATGGACTTAGTTATCTATAAAGAAGATGAGATAATTATCATTGATTTTAAAACAGATGCCGCGGATAATGAAAATAAATTAATTGATATGTATGCCCCTCAGCTTCAAACTTATAAACATTCAATGGAAAGAATAACGGATTTACCGATAAAAACGTATATTTATGCTTTTTCTCTATTTGAATGCATCCTTTTATAATGACTTATGCTACAATGGAGGGGTCTTTTGAAAAAAAGAGAGAAGGAGAGAGAATCGTGGAAAAATTCTTTAAATTGAACGAGAAAGGTTCAAACGTTAAGACAGAGCTTATTGCTGGTCTTACAACATTCTTGGCTATGGCCTACATTCTTGGGGTTAACCCTGCAGTATTGGCAGATGCTGGTATGGATAAAGCATCTGTATTCCTTGCGACAGCTATTTCTGCTGGTGTGGCAAGTATTATTATGGGACTTGTTGCCAACTACCCAGTTGCATTAGCTTCTGGTATGGGTGTAAACGCATTGTTCGCCTACACAATCTGTGGACAAATGGGCTTTAGCTGGGCAGCTGCATTAAGTGCTGTATTCATTTCAGGTATTATCTTTATTCTTATTTCTGTTACTGGTGTTCGTAAAGCTATTATCAACGCAATTCCAGTACAATTAAAGTTGGCAATCGGAGCCGGAATTGGTTTCTTCATTGCGTTTGTTGGTTTAAAAAATGCGGGTATTATTGTAGCTAGTCCTTCAACATTTGTAACAATTGGAAACTTAACAGATCCAACTGTATTACTTGCGATTATTGGATTGTTGATCACAATTGCATTAGTTATTAAAAATGTTCCTGCAGCCGTTTTCGTAGGTATGGTTATCACTGCTGTGATTGGAATCATCCTTGGATTCATAGGAATGGCTGGTATGCCTACTTTACCTGAACATTTCATTTCGTTTGATTTTGAATTACAAGCTGCTGGAGCTTGCTTCTCAGGAATTTCTGAATTATTCGCAAATCCATTCCAAGCTTTCGTAGTTATTTTCTCATTCTTATTCGTTGACTTCTTTGATACAGCTGGAACACTTGTTGCGATTGGTAACCGTATTGGTTTGATCAACGATAAAGGTGAACTAGAAAATGCTGAACAAGCATTGCTTGCTGATGCGGTTGGTACAGTATTTGGTGCAGTTTTAGGTACTAGTACAGTAACTAGCTTTGTTGAATCTAGTTCTGGTGTTGGTGTTGGTGGACGTACAGGTTTAACTGCATGCACATCTGGTGTTTGCTTCTTACTAGCCGTATTCTTATCACCACTTATCTTAAGTACAGTTACGAACGCAGTTACTGCACCAGCATTGATTGTTGTTGGTATTATGATGGCACAACAGTTAAAAGGTATTGACTGGGATGACATGATTTTTGCCGCTGCTGGTTTTGTCACTGTTATTATGATGATCTTGATGTATTCTATTTCAAATGGTATCGCATGCGGATTCATCGTTTATACAATTGCCATGATTGCAGCTGGTAAAGCTAAAGAAGTTCACCCAACTGTTTGGGCATTAATGATCATCTTCGTATTGTACTTCGCTACACCTTACATTATGTAAAAGAAAAAGTCGGGTTTCCGACTTTTTTAATACTTATTATCTTTTTCATATTGATTTTCAAAGGCATTCTTAAATGTGAGGATGCCTTTTTTTGCATCATAAAATGAAGCAAGTAATTGTACTGTTTCTTCTGTACTCATCTTCGACGTATTGATCATCAATGTATAGTTACGTGGATTGCCCCATTTTTGATTGGTATAGAATTCATAAAATCTAGATCTTTGCGCATCTTTTTCCTGCACAATTTTCTTGGCTTGTTTGGCAGGCACTTGATATTCATCAATCGACCATTGAATACGTTCTTCTACATCACTGTAACAGAATACAGAAATAACATCCGGATTGTCTTTTAAAATATAATCGGCACATCTTCCTACAATAACAGCATCTTCTCTTTGGGAAATCTTTTGAATAAAATCACTTGCCATATCATAGATTTGTGTATTCACACTTAATTCTGTAATATTTCTAAGTCCTAAAAGGCCTTTAGATTCTATTGTAAATAAGCCATTCGCATCTTGTTTTTGATCTTTAAAGAAGTCAGCGCAAACTCCCATATTTACTGCAATTTTCTCCAAAATTTGTTTATTATAATAACTAATATCTAAATATTCAGCTAATTTACGAGCAATTTCCCTTCCATTGGATCCAAACTGCCTCGATATCGTTATAATCACATTCTTTTCCATGCCAATACCCTCTTTTTCTTATATCATACAATAATATGATAGAATAGTGTAGTGGAGGAAGGTTATGAAAAAAATTATTTTTTTAGATTTAGACGGAACTCTATGGACATTTGAAAAGATTCCTAGTTCTGCATTAAAAGCGATTGAACTCGCAAGAAAAAATGAGCATAAAATATATATAAACACAGGTAGAACACGTTGTGAAATCCCTCAATTTTTATTAGATATGAATTTAGATGGCTATTGTTTTGGGGCTGGCAGTGAAATTATAATTGATAATAAACAAGTACTTTTTGAACCATTAAAAAAAAAGAGACACTCAATTTATTCAGCACATTGCCAAAGATTCAGGCTTTTCTTTAGAAGGAAGCAAAATGACATTTACGAATGAAAAAAACAGAGAAAGAATGTTGCAATTTAATACGGATAACCGTATGGGAAATCGTTTCTTATCTTTTCCAGATATTTCAACAATTACCGACGATGATTACAATCAAGTCATGAAAGTCAGCATTCATTTTGACTCACTTTCACAAAGAGAAGAAATATTAAGACAAATCCCTAAACATTTAACATTCACAAACTTCTTGCATCTAGGCGGAGAAATCACACATTCAGAATACAATAAAGCTACGGCTATTCAGTTTGTCAAAGACTACTACAGTGAAGAATATGAAACAGTTGCGATGGGTGATTCTGAAAATGATTTACCAATGTTAGAATATGCTGATATTTCAGTTGCGATGGGAAACGGTGTCAAAGAGGTAAAAGAAAAAGCCGACTATGTCACAGATAAAATTGACAATGACGGCTTATACAAAGCTTTTAAATATTTAAAGCTATTTTAGAATCAGAAATGATTCTTTTTTTACTGTTGTTGTTCTTTCATTACATCTGCGTATTTTCTACGACCTGGATGTAAGTTATCAACATAGTAACGAACTGTTAAAGTTCCAGCAACCTTAGTACGAATCTTAGGCTCTACAATAAAGCCATCTCCTTCTAACATTGCATCTAACATTGCTTTGCAGCAACTTGCTAAATTTTTTACCCCTGGTTCACATTCATTCATAAACTCTTTAGCATTCACTTCGATGTATAACCACATTTTATCATGAGCTTCTTGTTTCATTTCCTGTAAACGAGCAGCATACTGTTCTTGAGTCCATTTTTCCATAATCATGACATCCTTTCTTATATCCTAATCATACATCATTCTAATCAATAACTCAAACTTTGGCCTTTATTTACAGTTACATTGGTCACATTTTTCACAAAGTGTGCAAAATAAACACAATTGGAATCGTTGCCACACACGAAACACTTGTCAAGAAAATAGCTTTACTAGCAAGCGTTGCATCCTCTCCATACATAAATGCATATACACTAGAATTACTTGCCACTGGCATACACATAATGAGTATAAGTGTATTTTCAATCAATGGATCCATGTAAAATAAAGAAAGAGAAAACATATAAAACAAAGGTAATAAAATCATTTTAAATATTGTAAATGCCCATACTTTTACATCCAACAACTCTTTGATATCCATATTCACTAAACCAGCGCCAATAACCATCATAGATAGTGGCGTTGTAACATTACCAATATACGTGCAAGTCTGTGCCAAGACATACGGAAGCTTAATATTAAAGATACAAAGGACAAGCGCAATAATGGAAGCAATCATCGGACCATTCATAAATTTCTTAAGCGAAAAACCTCCCTTACGAAATAAACTCTCTCCATATCCATACATTAAACAGTTTAGTGGCAATAAAAATAAAGCTCCATAAAGCATGGCTTGATCCCCTAATATGGCTTGAATAGCGGGTAATCCCATAAATCCGGCATTGGTAAATAGAATCATAAATTGCCAAAGGGATTTATTTTCTTGAATGCGTAAAACTTCTACAATAACTTTAGAGACAATCCCTGTAAAGATTGTGAAAATTGAAAAAATAACAAGTACATTGAACAGTTCATTTCCAGTAAATGGAGATCCATTTTTAACCGAACTAATAATCAAGCCTGGAATCCCGATTTTTAACAAGATATTTGATGCATATACATTTACTTCGTCATTAAAGATGTTCTTTTTAGCTCCCACAAAACCAACAATCATAATCAATAATAAAATAGTCATTTGTATAACAATTGTTGTGATATTCATAATAATCCTCTTCCCTTAAATTAAAAGGACAACAATGCGTTGCCCTACATTTGTAAAGATAATAATCCTCTATTTGTTGATTGTCAATTTGGATTGACCATTGTTAGTTGTACCTTTTGTTTCTCTTGATCAATATTGTATACCCATACCGTAACAATATCTCCTACAGAAACAACATCACTTGGATGTTTTACTCGTTTTGTACTCATCTTTGAAACGTGAACTAAACCATCTTCGTGTAGTCCAATATCGACAAAGGCACCAAAGTCAACAACATTACGTACTGTACCTTCTAGCTTATCATTAATATGTAAGTCTTCGATTTCCAATACATCTTTTCTTAGTAATGGCGCATCATATTTATCTCGATAATCTCTAAGTGGCATACAAATCGCATCTAAGATATCCTTCAATGTATAACTATCTAATCCTGTGTCTTGCATCAATTGTTTTGTATCACACTCTGAAATCACGTCTTTTGCCTTTTGTGTTCCCAAATCCGAAGTATCCAGACCTAATTCCTTCAACAATACTTTCGTTGCCTTATACGATTCAGGGTGAATACTTGTACGATCTAACGGTTCTTTTCCATCTTCAATACGTAAGAATCCAGCTGCTTGTTCAAAGGCTTTTGGACCAATCTTAGGGATCTTTTTAATTTGTGTACGCGATTCAATTTTTCCATTCTCTTCACGATATGACACAATACTTGATGCGCTCGCATTATTTAATCCCGCAACATTTTTAAGTAAAGAAACACTGGCTGTATTGATATTTACGCCCACGCGGTTAACAGCTTTTTCAACTACGAAATCCAAACGTTCTTTTAATCTTGCGGTTGGCAAATCATGTTGATATTGACCAACACCAATCGATTGAGGGTCAATCTTGATTAATTCTGAAAGTGGATCCATCAGTCTTCGTGCAATAGAAATGGCACTTCTTTGTTCAACATGTAAGTCTGGAAATTCTTCAATAGCTAATTTAGAAGCACTATATACACTAGCTCCTGCTTCAGAAACAATGGTATAGGATACTGGTAAATTAAATTTTTTGATTGTATTCGCAACGAAAGCTTCACTTTCTCGACTTGCCGTACCATTGCCAATCGCAATTAAATTCACATGATATTCTTTACATAATTGAACTATTTTTTGTTCAGACTCTCTTACTTTCGCATTTGGCTGATGTGGATAAATCACATCAACTGTTAATTTTTTACCAGATGCATCAATAACAGCCAATTTACATCCGGTTCTAAAGGCAGGATCAAAGCCTAGAATCACTTTATCTTTCATAGGTGGTTGAAGTAAAAGTTTTTCTAAGTTCATAGAAAATACGTCAATACTTGATTCATGTGCCTTTTCGCTTAAAGCTGAACGAACCATTCTTTCAATGGAAGGATAGGCAAGTCTTTTTAAACCATCTAAAATAGCAGCACGAACATACTCACTTGTACCACTGTTAGTAAAGCGAATAAATCTTCGGCATACCCAGTTTTCGATATATTCTTCGTTAAAGGAAATCGAAACATTTAATACTTTTTCTTTTTCCCCACGATCAATGGCCATAACACGATGCGGTGCCAATGTATTCACTCTTTCTGAATAGTCATAATACATTTTATAAACTTTATGATCATCTTCATGATCTTTCTTTTCAGTTGTAACAATACGACCAAAATTTGTCATTGAATCCAATATTTTATTACGCACATCCACATCATCACTCACTTTTTCGGCAATGATATCGCATGCACCTTGAATGGCAGCTTCACGATCTTTTACGTTTTCATTGATATAAGCATCTAATTCTGTTTCTTTAAAATAACGAGGAAAAGACATAAAAGTATCGGCTAATGGCTGTAGACCATTGGCAATCGCAACACTTGCACGCGTCTTTTTCTTTTGTTTGTAAGGACGATAAATATCTTCTACTTGTGACAATTTTGTACATGCGTTGACATTCTTTATTATTTCATCATCCAATTTTCCTAATGTTTCAATACGAGCTAAGACTTCTTCCTTACGCTTAGCTAAATTCACTTGATACGCATAATTTTCTTGAATGACACGAATTTGTTCTTCGTCCAAACCTTTTGTACGTTCTTTACGATAACGCGCAATAAAAGGAACTGTAGCTCCTTCTTCTAATAATTCCAATGTATTCTTAACTTGCGAAATCGCAATATTCAGCTCTTTCGCAATTAAGGAAATTATATTTTCATCCATAAGTTTATTTACCTCATTTCAACTCTATTATTATACCAAAGAATTAAAAACTTCGTCTTACTACATGTGAATATTTATTACAAAACTCAGTTTTGAATATAAATAATTTATGATGTCTGAAGAAGGATTGGCAAAGTCTCATTCTTCAATTGGAAAATTTTAAAGGATTTGAGAGTCGTAGAATTAATAATAAAGATTGTTTAATATATAAGATTGATGAAGGAGCTATATATATAATTAGTTGCAGGCAACATTATACAGACCACTAAAGAAGTGAATTTTCACTTCTTTTTTCTTGACCACTTAGTCTTATATTTTTACCACTTACTTTTCAAGACTATACTTTTAAATATTCATATGAAATAATAAGGCCATGAAAGTAAGAATTGAGATTGATGATTCATTAAATGAAGATGAAATCGTCATACATACAAAAGAATATACTGAGGAATTGCAACAATTGATTTCTAATTTTAAATCAAAGCCGAGTATACAATTCTTTAAACAAGATACAGAGTATTATCTAGATTTAGATGCAATTCTATTCTTTGAAAGTGACAACGGAACGGTATATGCGCATACAGCCAATGATATGTTTTCTACAACACAGAAATTGTATGAATTAGAAAATATATTGCCAAACTCCTTTTTGAGAATTTCTAAATCTACAATAGTGAATATTCAAAAAATTTATTCTCTGTCGCATTCTGTATCGAGTCATCTCATTACTTTTCAAAATAGTCATAAACAAGTGTATGTATCAAGAATGTACTACAAAGTATTAAAAGAAAGAAGGAATCATTTATGAAAAGAAATTGGTTTTGGGGCATTATTTGTATTCTAGGTGCCATATTAATTTTTGGAAACTTATTTGGAATTATTCAATTTAACCTTAGTCTATGGAAAATTGCTGGAACTCTTATCTGTCTATCCGTTATTATCGACGGAATCAAAGAAAGAAGCTTCTACAGCCCCTTATTTGGGATTGCGATTATTTTCTATTTATTCAAAGAAGATTTAGGTTTTGAAGATATTTCTCTATGGCTTCTATTATTAGCTACTTGGCTATTAGCTTGGGGACTTACAAGCATTATTCATCCCAAAAAAAGACACATTGAAATAGAAGATATTGAATATTCTACAAATTCCATCATCAATATTACTTCTAGTTTTGGTGAAAAAGTTCAATATATTCAAACCAATGATTTACAATATGTGACCATTGATTCAAAGTTTTCAGGATTGAAACTCTATTTTGATCAGGCTACCATTCAAAATCAAGCTACGATTGAAATCGATGGAAATTTTACAGGTATTGAACTCTATATACCTAAAGAATGGAATGTACAAAGTCATGTTCGCGCCTTCTTTGGTGGAGTTGATGAAAAAGGACAGCCATCATCTAGTGGCTATCCAACATTAAATATCACAGGGCGTGTTCATTTTGGTGGAGTTGAAATCCATTATATCTAAGAAAGACAATTAACGTCTTTCTTTTTTATATTCCGCATCATTTTTTGCGAGAAGATACAAACAATATTGATTCATACTAATGCCTTCCTCTTTAGCGTGTATAGATAAGGATCTATGAAGACTTTTGGGTATTTTTAATTTAAATTGTCCTGAATACGATTGTAGATCACTAGGAAGCGGAATCTCTTTTCCATCTTCTAACATACCTAAAATCCATGTTTCTTTTGCGTCTTTGGCTAGTTCTAACAAGTCATCTAATGAATCTGAACATGTCATACATCCAGGAAGATCCGGATAAGATAAGACATATCCTCCTTCATCTTTATCTTCAACAATTTCCATACGATACGACAGATTCATGTAGTATTTGAGTTCTTGATTCATATTCCTTCATCTCCTCTTCTATCACTTTTTTTATCATTTTTACATACACCTTTTTTATAGGTTTATGTCTTGGAATCACAATACGATTACATCCAGATTTGACAAATGAATAATGACTTGATCCGCCTTTAGGTTGTTTGATCTCATATCCATATTCTTTCATCACTTTAACTATCTCTTCGAAACGAATATCATGACCCAATTTAACAGCTTATCCCAAGAAGACATCTTTTCACCTTCATTATATTTGGTGTAAATCATATTTTTAATGATCTCTACCTCAATTAAATCAGATGTATGTGAAAAAGACATTAAAAGTCAAAAAAAAAGAAGTCATTTAGACTTCCAATTTAACTCATTTTCTTTTGAACCGTACGCATTGCACTGATCCACAATGGTATCAATACCAATGTAGCTGCAACCCATGCTGTTTGATCTGCCCATGTGATCGCACTATATTTGAAAATTGGAACAAAGCATAATGCCACAATACATCGTGCAATCATTTCTACAAAGCCTGCCAGCATAGCTCGAGCAGAATAGCCAAGTCCTTGAACGGACATTCTTGTTGTGATCAAAATTCCTAAAACAGGATAAAAGTAGCCCATTCTTCTTAGATACAAAGCACTCGCATTTAACACTTGTGATTCATTGGCGCTCACAAACATCATACTAAGAATTCTTCCAAAGAAAACCATTACGACGCATGCGAATACACCATATAAAATACTCACCATTACGCCTTTATGATATCCATCATGGATTCGTTCTAACTTGCAAGCTCCATAATTTTGGGAAAGGAATGTAGAAACAGCTGCACCTAATGCATCAAATGGACACATCATCAATGATTTAATACGCATACCTGCTGTAAAGCCGGAAACATAAATGGTTCCCAAAGCATTGTTAGCCGACTGCATGACCATTGAGCCAATGGCGGTAATCGAAAACTGTAAGCCCATAGGAACACCCATAGCAAGTAGTTTTAGAGAATGTTGTTTATCCACATAACGACTTGATTTAGGAATATGTAAAACATTGACTTTAAAAGCAATCAACAATAAACACAAAATACCACTTACGGCTTGGGCAAAAATGGTGGCGATGGCAGCCCCTGCACATCCCCATTTCAAAACAAGAATGCAGAAAAAATCAAGGCCAATATTTAAAAATGCAGAAAAAGCTAAAAAGAGAAATGGTGTTTTTGAATCTCCAATAGCTCTTAAGATAGCTGATAAATAATTATAAAGTAATGTGAATGGTATCCCTGCAAATATGACAACCAAATAGGCATAGGCATCTTTAAAGATTTCATCATTGACTTGTAAAATATGAAGAATGTCTGCACAAAACACAACGACTAAGATGGATACCACAAATGCTGTAATGGCTGTCCATATCGCTCCTGCATAGATATAAGTGTGCATTTCATCGAGCTTTTTTGCTCCGAAACTTTGTGAAACCATAATCGCAAAGCCTTGGCATATTCCCATACAAAATCCTAGAATCAAAAACTGCACACTACTGCTTGCGCCTACGGCTGCCAATGCTTTAGAACCTAGTGTTTGCCCAACAATAGCCGCATCAACAACGTTATAAAATTGTTGAAATAAATTTCCTAATAATAATGGAATACTAAAATTCAAAATGAGTTTTAACGTATTCCCCTCAATCATACTCTTTTGCATATTCCCTTTTTTAAACCTCATCAAAAAAGAAGTCATTTTATTGACTTCTTACCAAGCTAATACTTCAATTCCTTTTTCTGTAACTAGAATTGTGTTTTCCCATTGTGCCGATAACTTTCCATCTTTTGTATAAGATGTCCAACCATTATCTTTATCAATATATAAATCACGCGTTCCTTGATTGATCATAGGCTCAATGGTGAAGACCATACCTGGTGCAATAACCATACCTGTATTACGAATTCCTACGTGATGTACATATGGATCTTCATGGAAAGCATTACCAACACCGTGTCCACAGAAATCAACAACAACACTGTAACCATTTTTGTGTGCATGTTCTTGAATAGCAGCACCAATATCTCCAATGTATCCCCAAGGACGTACGGCTTCTTTACCAATTTCTAAGCATTCTTTAGTCACTTCAACTAATCGTTTTGCCTCTTCACTTACATGACCAATACAGAACATTCTAGATGCATCCGCAAAGTGTTTATGTACAATGGTAGTACAGTCTACATTTATAATATCGCCATCTTTTAATACGACTTTTTCACTTGGAATACCATGACAAATTTCATTATTAATAGATGTGCAAACACTCTTAGGGAATCCTTCATAACCTAGACATGCAGGAATTCCACCATGACTTGTTGTATAATCATATACTAATTTATCAATATCTTCTGTCGTCATACCTGCACAGATTTTTTCTCCAACTAAATCAAGAACTGCATTATTGATTTTAGCCGCTTTCTTGATCCATTTAATATCTTCTTCCGACTTGATTAAATTATGACTAGGAACAATTTTTCCTTGTAGTTTTAATACATTAATTGTATTGTCCCATTCTTCATGACAATGTTTATATTTTTTACCAGAACCACACCAACATGGACTATTCTTACCAATCATCTTGATCCTTCTTTCTATATATTCGTTAAACACAACTTATTATACACGAAAACAAGAAAAAAAGCTTCCGATTGATTCAGAAGCTTCTAAATGCATTATTCACCAAAATAACGTTTTAATAATCCAGCAAATGCCTTACCATGACGAGCTTCATCACGAGCCATTTCGTGTACTGTATCATGAATTGCATCTAAGTTTGCCTTTTTAGCACGAGTAGCTAAATCAACTTTACCTGCAGTCGCACCATTTTCAGCTTCTACACGCATTTCAAGATTTCTCTTAGTTGAATCTGTAACAACTTCGCCTAATAATTCAGCAAATTTTGCGGCATGTTCTGCTTCTTCCCAAGCTGCCTTTTCATAATACAATCCAACTTCTGGATATCCTTCTCTGTGAGCTACTCTAGCCATTGCCAAGTACATACCTACTTCTGAGCATTCACCTTCGAAGTTAGCACGTAAATCGTTTTTAATGTCTTCAGCAACATCTTTTGCGACTCCTACTACGTGTTCAGCAGCCCAAGACATTTCGTCTTCTACTGGAACAAATTTTTCTTTTGGTTGTTTACAAGTTGGACATTTCCAATCTGCAGGAAGATCAGCGAATTTTACGCCTTCTTTTTCCTCGTCATAAATGTGTCCACAAATTAAGCATCTATATTTCATAAATAATCCTCCTCTTGAAATATACTATTTCCTTTTATGACTATACTATCGCATATTCATTTCAATATTTCAAAAGTATTGCTCAACAATTTTTAAAATTATAATTCAATCGTCAACATACGATCTTTTCCTGACATATCTTTATGTACAGTAATCGTTGCAGATTCAAAATATTCACGAGCTAGATTCGATAAAGATTCACCTTGATCCCATCCCATTTCAAAGGCAAGAAAAGCTTTTTCATTCAATACTAGATGTGCTTTTTCAAATACATCACGATAGAATTTTAATCCGTCTTCTCCACCAAATAGGGCTACGTGCGGTTCATAGTCCACAACACTTTGTTCCATCTTCTCTTCACTTGGAATATATGGTGGATTGCAAACTAGAATATCGCAATGTAAATCGCGATCTACAAATGGATCTAACATGCTTCCACAAATAAAGTTTACATGCGCATCCAGCTTTTCATTATTCTTTTGTGCAACCACTAAAGCTTCTTTTGAAATATCCGATGCGATCACATCCATTCTAGGTTCTTCTAGATTTAAAGTAATTCCAATGGCTCCAGATCCTGTTGCCACATCAAATACATTGACATGATCTTTATCGGCAAAATAATCATCAAACTTAGATAATACAAGTCCTACAAGTTCTTCTGTTTCGGGTCTAGGAATTAAAACATCTTCATTCACAATAAAGTCATAGCCATAGAAACATTCATACCCTAATACATAGCCTAATGGTTCTCCATTTTCCATTAAATGAATTCCTTCTAAATAATCCGTTTGAATTTGTTCATCCGCCTCTTCATCCATAGAAATATATAAATTGATATCTTTTTGACGACACAATTCCACCATGAAAAGTTGCGCTGCCTGTTCGCCTTGACCAGCCTTATAAAGACGTTCTTTACCTTCATTGATCAATGAATGATATGTACTCATTATTCTTTTTCTCCAGCAATTTTAGCCTGTTGATCTGCAAGCTGTAATGCAGCCATTAAATCATCTAGACGACCATCCATAATACGATCTAACTGATTGACTGTATATCCAATACGGTGATCTGTTACACGGTTTTGAGGATAGTTGTATGTACGAATTTTTTCTGCACGATCTCCAGTACCAATCTTTGTACGACGTTCTTTTTCGTTCTTTTGATCCAATTCACGCTGTCTTTCTTCATATACACGAGCACGAATTGTCATTAAGGCAGTTGCACGGTTTTCATGCTGACTACGACCATCCTGACACTTAACTACAATACCTGTTGGTTTGTGGACGATACGTACAGCTGAATCGGTTTTATTGATGTGCTGTCCTCCAGCTCCACTTGAACGCATTGTTTCAATTTCCAAGTCGTTCATATCAATATCAAAATCTTCAGCTTCTACTTCTGGCATACACAATACTGTTGCGGTAGAAGTATGGATACGGCCTTGTGATTCTGTCTTTGGCACACGTTGTACACGGTGAGAACCAGATTCAAATTTTAAAGTTCCATAAGCCCCTTCTCCATTGACTTTAAATGAAACTAATGAGAATCCTCCAGCTTCACTATCTTCCATTTCAATGACTTCTGTTCTCCAACCTTTTGCCTCTGCATATTTTGAATACATTCTAAATAAGTCTCCGGCAAAGATATTTCCTTCGTCTCCACCAGCTGCTCCACGAATTTCTAAGATCGCATTATGAGAATCGTTAGGATCTTTTGGTACTAGAAGCAATTCTAAACGGTCTAAATAATTTTGGATTTTTGGTTCTAATTCTTCCAATTCCATTTGTGCCATTTCACGAATTTCTTTATCTTCCTCTTTTGAAAGAACTTTAGCCTCTTCTAATTCCTCAACTGCCTTTTTATATTCTTCGTATGTTTCTACAATAGGTGTCAACTCATTTTGTTCACGCCCCAATTTTGCCATTGTCTTACGATCTGATACAACATCACTTTGCATCATCAAATCATTGATTTCACGATAACGCTCAACCATTTTTTCTAAACGCTCATCCATTTTTGCCATAAATATACATCCTTTCTCTATAATTTATATATCTTGAGTGTTTTACCACTTAAAAAACGCTTTATTTTAGCGATATACCCCATCTATTTTAATATAAAGAAACAGTATTGTCGATGGAAATTGTCCTATTACGCAATTTTTGAAGATAAGAGTATAATATGAAGTATGAAACAGAAAAGAAAAGTTAAAAAAATACCAATTGTGTTTATTCTTACCTTACTCATTTTCGTATTTATAGTTATTCCCTTCACCATTTTAAAAATCACTGAAGACGGACAATACTACGTAGAAGATTTAAATACAAGTGAAGTACAAGCTTCCTATAAGCATTACATCTTCGCATCTTTTAAGATGGATACAATCGATTCTAAGTATGCGTGTATAAAAGATGAAAACGGAAAAATATTACGACTTCAATCTGGCATTGTTAATTTAAAGACGAAAGACATAACTGAAAATACAGAATACACAGCAGATACAGATGAAACTGGATATGTGAATGGAAGTTATGGTGCAGATGCTCAATATTTAGGAACCAGCTTTAACGGAAAGAAGGTTCACTTTAAAATAAGCGGCGTGCAAGCATGGACAGACATCAACAATGTTGAATTGTACTTATATGACGATTCTTATACTTTATCCACATATTATGTTTATAACGGTTCCCTCATTCATACGATTTCTACTGATCTTGTTCAAGGAAATGCGAATTCTATTGCGATTGGTCCTGCTCCAAAATTTTTAAAAGAAGATACTGCCTATTATTCATATGATGGTCACTATTTTTATACAAGCTATAAAAACTTAGTTGATGATAAAAAGGTCAATGAAAATCCATACTATAACTATTATCAATATGTTCCGCACAGAACCACGTCGTATTTGAATCATGCGATTTATAATACGTATGTCAACGATGAATCCGCACTCTATAATCAAGCCGATGTATTTTTTAATATACAAGCTAAATACGCAATCAACGCATCTATGATGTATGCGCTTGCCCTAAATGAGAGTGGTCTAGGACTTAGTCAGTATGCGCTTGAATATCATAATTTATTCGGTCATGCAGCCATTGATGAAAATCCAGATAACGCAAATCAATACAAATCAATAGCGGATTGTGTAAAACAACATGCCTACAATTTCTTGCAGCAAGGCTATCTAAATCCTGACGATTCAAGATATCACGGTTCGTGGTTTGGGGATAAGGCAAGTGGCATCAACGTGAACTATGCGTCTGATCCGTACTGGGGAGAAAAAGCGGCTAGTTTCTATTATCAATTGGATGAAGATGGTATTGACCAAAAAAAGAATCCAATCAAAACAATACAACTATCCAAGGACTTAAAGGTATATGCACCAAATAAAAAAGGTGTTCTTTATACTTATAAAAAAGGAAGTATTGTATCGATTCATATATTAAACGATGAGCAAAGATACTATAAAATATCAAGTGAAGCACCTGTTAAAGATAATCATTTGAATATAAATGCTAAATATAAGAATAGCTATGCATATATCAAGAAATCGGATTTCAAATAAAAGGAACCATTCTAGTGTTGGCGTCTAGAATGGTTCCTTTTTGTTTATTATTTTTAGGAGAGAGATATGAATATTGGTTTCTTTCTATATTCATTGCCTTATCTTTAAGGCACTTATAGAATATCATCCCATGTTGTCATAAATTTAGTATAACTTTGGTAAATCTTGTGAAATCAAAATGAATTATGTGAAATTATCAAAATTTGCATCTTTTCTAAAATTTCCTTCTTTTTTTTTCGTATTAGAGAGAGAAGAAAGGAGGAATCATCTTGAATTCGATGGATATTGAGTCTAAGAAGTTTTTAGGACAACCCAAAAACTTTATTTCAATCTTCAATGCACTTTTATTTGATGGACAACCAGTGTTAAAGCCTGAATATCTTAAGGATGAAAACAGTGAACTTGTCATGAATGTTTCGAGTA
>NZ_JANFYN010000017.1 GCF_024460475.1 Holdemanella sp. MSK.7.32
ACTTTTTCTCAGAATAGCCTCTAAACATTCATGGTGCAAACCTCTAAAGACGGGTATTACGGTGGTGTTATAAAGCAATATAGGTTTTTATAAGTTTTTATTGGTAATATGATGATACTACAAATTTTTTGTATGAAAATTAAACACGATATATTTCCTCTCTACAAACCACTTATATTTTGTGTTAAAATAAATCAATAAATCGGAATTTGAGAAGGTAAGTGAATGAGATACCACGATACAAGATACCATGGAGGAATGTGATAATGTCGAAAGATGAGTATTTGATAACCGATACGCCCCTTAAAGCGTTGACGGTTTTTGCAATGCCAATGATTCTTGGAAGCTTTTTTCAGCAAATATACAATATGGCTGACTCTATTATTGTCGGCCAGTTTGTTGGTTCTTCCGCACTTGCGGCTGTTGGTGCTTGTGCTGCACTGACCAATGTTTTTATTTGTGTGGCGCTGGGTGCTGGTGTGGGCGCAGGTGTGCTTGTGAGCCGTTATTTCGGAGCCAGGGAGTATGGCAAAATGAAAACAATCGTGTCAACCTCCTTGATTAGCTTTTTACTTCTAAGTATAGTCCTTGGTGTTTTTGGCTTTTTCTTCGCCAACTCGATGATGAGTGGACTGCAAACCCCTGCCGACATACTGGATGATGCAGTACTGTATCTGCGGGTCTATTTTGTGGGCTTTCCGTTTCTGTTTATGTATAACATTCTTTCTACCATGTTCACCTCAATTGGCGAATCCAAAATTCCGCTGGGACTGCTGATTTTTTCGTCCATCCTGAATATTTTAATGGATCTTTGGATGGTAGCCGGACTAGGTCTCGGTGTGTTTGGTGTGGCTATTGCAACCCTGATTGCGCAGGGAATTTCCGCAGTGTTTTCGTTTTTGATTTTCTTTGCACGGATGCAACAATATAAAAGCCCTTTTAACAGGTTTGAACGGCAGGAGCTGTATTCCATGCTTCGCATTGCGGTGCCGTCGGTTTTACAGCAGTCCACAGTGTCCATCGGTATGATGATTGTGCAGGCAGTAGTAAATCCTTTCGGTACACAGGCACTCGCCGGGTATGCAGCAACGATGAGGGTGGAAAATGTTTTTTCATTGAGCTTTGTATCCATCGGCAATGCGGTTTCACCGTATGTTTCCCAGAATCTTGGTGCAAAGAAAATTGATCGTATCAAAAAAGGCTACTATGCTGCACTGGTGCTGGATCTGTGCTTTGCGGCTATTGCGTTTGTGACCATTGAAGCGCTGCATACGCAGATCTCCTCACTGTTCTTAGGAAAAGACGGAACGGCGATTGCTTATCAGGTGTCTGGTGATTATATGAGGTGGCTTGGTTATTTTTTCATCTTCTTGGGTATCAAGATGGCAACCGATGGAGTTCTTCGCGGTCTCGGAATTATGCGTCCGTTCCTCGTTGCAAACATAGTGAATCTTGCAATTCGTCTATCCGTTGCCCTAATATGTGCACCACGTTTCGGCATTGCCTTTGTCTGGCTTGCGGTACCGGTTGGCTGGCTTGCAAACTTTTTAATCTCCTATGTGGCTCTTAGGAGATCATGGCCGACTGATAAAATGGCATCCAATAGTTAACTTCAAGTTTGTCGAACTGATAAAATCCATTTGAATGCCTAAGAACAAAGAGACTTTATGTTTCTTTGTTTTTTTATGCTTTCACAAACAAACGAATTAAACTTTGGAAGTTCTTAGTTTCATGAAGTGAAAACAAATCTTTTTCGTAAACGTAACGCTTAGTTTCATGAAAACAGTAACAAAAAACACCGTATTGCTACGATGTTTTTCTGTCTAATATTTTTGTATCTACTACTCAAAAAATACCTTTATTATATTTGAATTGACCATAAAGAATCAAACCTAATCCGATAATAATCGCTGTCAGAATGATATATCCCATAATTTCTTCGCTCCAAAACGAAACAATAAAACCTAATACAAGAGATATTCCTATAATCAGTGTTCCTGTTCCAACAACTTTTCCATACTTTGGTATATCTTCTTCTTTTACTCTTCGCCTATTGTAAGAATGAATTGTGCTGATATTGCCTTTGATATTTATAATTCCCACAACAGATATGAACACTCCCAAAATCAACATTATAATATTTTCCATAATGACCTCCTAAAAATAGAATAGTTCCTCAAATTTTTTGTCCAATGCAATACAAAGAATTAGAGCCAATTTTGCAGTTGGATTAAACTGTCCTGTTTCAATAGAACTAATGGTATTTCTTGATACTCCTACCATTTCTGCAAGTTGAGCTTGAGAAAGATTTGCTTCTGTGCGAACTTCCTTTAAGTGATTTTTCAGTTGTAATTGTTCTTTCATATTCTCACCTCTAAAAGGTGGCTAACAAATCCAACAAAGCTTAGTATAACAGTGTGTTATGTGATTTTTCAACTACAACTTCAGCTTCCTGCTTAGTATGGAATAACTTGGATACTCTGACTCTGGTTCCTGCTGGAGTTTCATTGTCATTGAATTTTATCGTGCAGAAACCTGAGCCTGTCCTAATTACCGTGGCTTCTCGAATGTGATATCCGTTGGCTATGAAATAGACAATATCACCAAGATTATATTTATTCATAAACATCCTCCTGATCTACATCAACTTCTACTGTTTCATCATATTGACTTTCTTCATACTTTTTGCAAGACTTGTTCATCTTATATAGAATATATTCTTTACGTTCGTTCAAATCCAGATTGCATCCTAACTCATACGCAATATCATCAATTGATTTGTCTTTATCACGCTTACTGATGCGATTCTTATCTTTCATGATTTCATCAATAACATCAGCATTCTTGATTCTAGCCTTTAAAACAACCTTTTCATCCAGTGAATACCAGTAATCACGCTGTAAATAATAGTAATCATGGAAAACAGGGGATGTTCTAAGAAGATTATCAAGTTGAATCTGCTCATCATGTGTCAACTGAGTTCTTGGGGTTCTGAAAAGATGCTCTTCGGTTTCTATAGATGATTCATCTTCCGAATTTCTTTGCTCTCTGTACGCATTGAAACAGCCTGTAGTAATCATTGACTGCAAGGAACGGAAATCATACTGCACATTATCTTGACCAAATACGCGAGCTAATACATCCACGTATTTAAAATCCGCAGGTACAGTTACCTTACGAATTGCAGGGTTGTTCCGTTTCAGAACAAGAACGTAATTTAAAGCCAGTTTAGGTGAATTGAAGTAGTTAAGAAGGTCTGAATCATATATCGTATCAATGACCAGATAAAAATTCTTGTTATTGTGTCTAGACTTGGCAATTACTAAGGAGCGTTCGCCCATGTGCATATCCGTATTTCTGTCACGATAAGCCTGACGAATATAATATAGCCTTCTAGTTTTGATTCCCGTCATTTCACTGGTTACATCAACGCCATATTTGAAAACCAGATATTCAATCCAGTCAAGGAATCTATTTGTTGTTCTATGGTTTCCAGACCAGCTTTCTTCATTCTCGTCTGGAACAAAGTCTCTTGTAAGACATGCAGGCTTGCTATTTACAACATTATTACACTTAGGGCAGAAGGCACGTCTTGTTGTTAAGTGGATGAATACTCGATAGCCATCAATGTTCAAATCCTCATAAACAGTTTCAACAAAGCCATGAGCTATATATTTGCCTGTACATCCATCAGTATCACAGTCTTTTCCAGTAGAGTCCAGAAGATTTTTAGCCTGTACGTGAATAATATTATGTTTTTTGTCTACTTTGGCACTAAGAAACTCAATATCGGCCAAAGCTTTAATCTTGATCTGCATATTTGTTCCTTCATCTTCCTATTTACAACTATATGATAACAGTTTTCAGAAGCCTTGTGCATACAAAAACACTGATTTTTGCAATACGGTTAATTTCTTATTCTTGATTTATTATGAAGATGTGATCAGGGATGAGAAAGTCTCTGAGAAGTAACAAAGGAGGAATAAGATATGTTACCTGTAGAATTTTTACCCGATGTTGATGAACTTCCTGTTAGCTGGATGAATCGACTAGCTCTTGCAAATGGCTTTATAGACGTCAATGATATGCTTAGAAGTTACCGTATTATTGATGGAAAGAAAGTCGTTCGTCATCTTGATTATTTCCCGAAAGTGCTTGGATTGATTTCAGACAATACTTGGTCAAAAAGTATACTTTCAATCTACAAGCAGGATGTTAAAGACCAGTACGACATCATTCCGTACCACAATGATGAACATCTATGCGTATGTCCAGAATGTATGAAAGAAGATATGACTCGATTTGGACACATTGTCTATCACTTTCAACACCAGTATCCAGGTTCTTTTACATGCTGGAAGCACAAATGTATTTTGGAATATGTACAGCCTGACCAGCGTTTTATTCAGGATATGAACCGAATGGAATTCATCCCAATCAAAGGCTCGTATGACAGAGATACTGAATTCAAGATGTTTTCAACTTGCTATTCAAAGGGCTCTATCTTCTACAAAATCGTAAGATACCAGCTTGAAGTACTAATGCGTGACAAGCATCTGACAGACAACGAAGTAGTTGAAGCCTTTAGATGTAAAGGAGATGAAGAAGAACTGCCAATGAAGGTGGTACAGATGATTCACACCAAAAGTGTAGACTACTTTACCTTTAGAGAACAGCGTGTACTTCTTCAGCTTTTATTCGATGATTATCCACGTTATGTTTCGTTCTTTTCCAAGATTGATCCAGTACATATGATTGGTTATCGACGTAGAAAAGTTTCAAATGGAATGTTTTTGATGACTGTTCGCAATGAACAACGTCGTAGAGCAAGACGTTATAGAAAGAACACTAGAAAGAGAATCCGCCGTGCTGTCAATAAAAAACGACACAAAAATAAACGAGGGTAGGGGTAAAGGCTCTGGAGCCTCTTATCTTCCGTGGATCCAGACAAGAGAAATCAGCAGTGTTGGGACTTGCTCTAACCCAAAGGACTGGAAAACAGGACGCACTGTTGAACTTCTATCACAGGGAGAAGCCTATTACTGGCATATCCTGAGATGGAATGATGAAATCGAGGATATTCGTGAACAGTATCCTTTAGACTTTGAAACGACATTGGAAATCTGTGACGACTATAACGTGAAACATCCACGAAACCGTCATACGTATATGACATCTGATTTCTACGTCACATACAAGGATGGCAAAGAGAAAGTGTTCAGTGTGAAACCATCAAGAAATGTGTTGAAAAAAAAGCGTGCCAAGGAAAAGCTCGCTGTCGAAAAGGTCTACTGGGAAAAATTCAGACATGTACCGTTTGAAATCGTCTACAAGGATGAAATGAATATTGTTTTAGCAGAGAATATACGTATGGTATGTATGTTCTACGATTTATCCAGTGTATTTGATGAAATGTCCATGCTGAAACATTATATTGCAACAAAAAAAATCCAAGTTGATATGGAATCAGAACCGCTTGATTTCCAGTATTTACACGAGATTTACAGGAATGTATTACCCGAAGTGAAAGGAGGCAGCTTAGTATGCTCACAACATTAAACCTGAAAGTAGGTTCCATTCTTCATGATATGGAACTAAACATTGATCATAGAGTAATCTACATGAATAAAGATTACTTTGTTACGATTCTCATCAATGATTCCAAAGGAAAAATCGAACTTAACGAATGGCATCTTGAGACAGTCCAATATTTCATTGCTAAGAAAGAAATTGCAATTCGTGAATCTAAACATGACAAGGTGTTTGACTTTGATGCTTTATCGGAAAAATCAAAGGAAACCTATCTACGTAACAAAGATATTGTTGAAACAGTCGGAGATATCTACGGACCGTGCTACTTTTACTTAGAAACCAAGAAGCCTAAACCATGTCTTAAAGAGTTAAGCAATAAATACGGTATTTCACCAAAAAGCGTGTTTCTTATTGTTAAAAGATACTTGATGAGTGGTTTAGACCCATTCTCCTTATTATCTCAAACAGGAAAGAAGAGCAAAAGTGGTCTACATTATTCCACAAAAACAGGTCGTCCACCTATGTTCGAACAAGGTATCCCTCTAACTGATGGACTGCGTGAAATCTTTGATGACTGCTGTAAACACTATTTATCCGGCAGAGAAAAGTCTTATACAACGACTTATGACTGGATGCTTACAAAGTATTTCACAGCTCGTGTAGAAACACAGACAAGTGATGGTGTCGTAGTTCAGAATAAGCTGCTGCCAATCGACCAGCGACCTACGAAAAGCCAAATGGAAAACTATATTGTTACTCATACATCAACTAAAGCACGCCGTGTATGCAAAACATCCAAACGTGAATACAGAAACGATGAGCGTATGCTTGTTTCAGACAATCTTCTTAATGTGCATGGTCCTGGAGATTTGTTCGAAATGGATGAAGTTGAAATGGATGTATCCATTGTCAGTGAAGTTGATCCAACAAAGGTAATCGGGCGTCCAATCGTTCATGCAATGGTTGATGTTTATTCACGAATGATTACGGCAGTATCTGTTTCTTTGGAGAATAACTCAGTACTCGGCTTCACGAACTGTCTTTTGAACCTTGGTGAAGACAATAAACAGCTTTGCAGGCGTTACGGCTTGGAGCTAAAAGATGGCTTATGGGACATCAATGTTTTGCCAAACCGACTTCGCAGTGACCGTGGTTCTGAATATCGTTCCAAAGAGGTTAAACGTATCTGCAACGAGTTGAACATCACTCTGGAGCTAGTGCCACCGGCTATGGGGTCGCTGAAAGGACAGGTAGAACAGCTCTTCCACCAGTATCATTCGGTACAGAATGATTTGCTTGAAGGCAGAGGTTTGATTACCCAACGGCATGATTCGAACCACCATAGACATGCGGTCCTTACATTGGATGATATCTGGGTATTCGTAATCAACCAGACAATTGCTCACAACATGATGACAATGAGCCAGTATCCAATGACAAAGGATATGTTAGAAAAGTCAGTGCATCCCATTCCATTAGACTACGGTTGCACTAAATATGGTGTTCCAAGACCAATTGTCAACCTTGACCAGTTTGAGTATTCAATTCGTAAAGAAGTACGTGCTCGTATAACCCGTAAAGGTATTGAATGGAATGGTTTGTATTACATTGCAAATGATCCTTGGCTTGCAGAACAAATCACCAAGACGAGAAGAAGCTCAGTACCTTTAAAATGCCGTCTTGATGAAAGGAATGTGGGTTCTTTATGGTACATTGCAGACAATCGCCTTGTAAAAGCAACCTTGAATGAGAATCGAGCAGGAAACCATGAATTCAACGGTATGTCACTTCGCAACTACGAAGAATACAAGACCAAGAAAAAAGAGCTTGTAATGGAGAAAACTCAGGAAGACCAAGAGATTCGCTGTGCAAGACGTATGGGAATGCAGGCAACCTTGGATGATGCCGTTAGAGTTGCAAATCAGGTAGCACCAAATGATGATAAAACCAAAAATATCCGTCATAACCGTAAAGAAGAAAGCATCCTTGTATTAGAAGCAAACTCTATTGGAGCACGTTTGAACACAGATGATGCACCATCTCTGATTCCTTTGAAAAATGCAGAACCTGAAGCCTTGTCAGAGCCTGAATCAAATGAAGAAACTGGAAGTATGACCTTTGAAGAAGCCCTTCAAAAGATTAAACAGAAAATGTAGGAGGTACAGTTATGAGAGAACTGAACTGGGTCTACTACTACTCAAATGTAGAGAAAGACCAAAATCAATACACCCATGAAGAATGTACTCGTGTAGGTCCTGTTGATGCTAAATATGTAAAATCATCCAATAGGGACTTTAACAACAACCCGTTCATTGAAGCACTTCCAAGACCAAGAGATGGAAACGTCCTTTTGAACGCATATACAGTACCTATTCCAAGTTTGGATGCTGATGATTTGAGCAAGATGTCTGTGAACGAGCAAAAGGCAACTGTAGTTAGCTTGAAAAATCTAAGACTGCCTTTATCGTTCCAAAAACAGTTGGAATTCATCAACTATGATGTAATCGTTAGCTCCTATATGCTTCGCAAATCCTATGTCTGGGACACAAATGCTATTGGTGAGTCAACTGACAAGAAACTCATCAAAATGAAGGGTAAAATCGAAGATAGTGCTCCATCTGGGTTTGCTTTACTAGGCTATTCAGGTTGTGGCAAATCATCTTCGCTGAAGCAGTTGTTTGATAATATCCCACAGGTAATCATGCACCATCCAGATCCAGGAACTTCGATTCCACAGATTACATATCTGGTGGTAAGTTGTATGCCAAACAGCAACTTTTCAACCTTGTATAGACAGATTGGAGAAGCCATTGATAATGCTTTAGGAAATCCCGAACCTATCTATGAAGTCATGATTAACAAGAAGTGCAAAAGCCTAGCAGACAAGCAATTGAAAGTCTGCCAGCTTATCGAAATGTTCTCGATTGGAACAATCGTTATGGACGAAATCCAACTTATCGACTTCAATACCAATAGAGAAAACAGCTATGAAGGTCTGTTAGGCATCGTCAACAAGACAAAGGTAGCCTTGAGTGTAGTTGGAACAGATGAAGCCTATAAGAAGCTGTTTACAATGCTTAGAAATGCACGTAGAGCAGGTGACTTCATTGACGCTTCTGCATATACGACTGACAAGGATTATTTCAACATGCTGGTGAATATGCTTTTGACTTGGCAATGGCTGGATACACCGATTCAATGGTCTAAGGAACTTTCAGACACTTTGTATGAGTGTTCAGGAGGTATCATTAACATGCTGATTTGGTTGTACAAATGGATCATGCTGGAATACATTGACAGTAAGTCCAAAGGGAAGATTGAGACCATCGACAAGAAGTTCATTGTGCGTGTTAACAACAAGCATTTCAAACAGTTGAAAGGTGCTATCGACATTGTTAATCAAGCAAGAACTGAAGAACTTGAAGATGAACGTATTCTTACGATTGCTGAGGAAGAGAAGAACAAATATCAAATGCCTGAATCTAACATCAGCAACATGGTTTATGAGAGCAAGATGATGACAAAGGTCATCGACTTGGTACGTGAAATCTATGTAGAGTTTG
The DNA here is from genome assembly GCF_024460475.1 of Holdemanella sp. MSK.7.32. Taxonomy (GTDB): domain Bacteria; phylum Bacillota_I; class Bacilli_A; order Erysipelotrichales; family Erysipelotrichaceae; genus Holdemanella. The sequence continues at coordinate 9,096 of NZ_JANFYN010000017.1, forward strand.
ACTCTGACTCAATCGGCAGAGCAACTCGAATGGTTTTAGAAGAAGATGTCAATCATCGCCTGAAGCCACATGAAGTAGCTAAACAGGTGATTGCCATTCTAAATGAGGAGCCTGTAAAGCCAAAGAGAAAGGCTACAAGAAGAACTCCTGCATCGAAGAACATCTGTGATTACATTACAGATGATAACTAACAAAGAGACTTTGTGTTTCTTTGCTTTTTTATGCTCACCAAGACATAAGAACCTTTTACTTTCGCATAGGGAATACGCAACACTTTTCTATAAGAACCTTTTAGTTTGATTGCATAGAACTGTATTACTTTTCTATAAGAACTACTACTATATAAACTTATATAATGCAAGCTATGTCAAGTTGAATAAATTAACCTAGGTCTACTTATATAAGATATACTTATTAAGAAGATTAATATACTTTAAAAGACTATACATATACAAGATATACTACTTTATAAGAACTTTATACTTTTCTTAAAATATACAAGTAATATACGTATAAGAACTTATTAGTTTGATTAAGATAAAGCTCGAAAGTTTTTTATAAGAACTTATTAGTTTCTATAAGAACTTATTAGTTTCTATAAGAACTTATTAGTTTGTCTGTTTCATAAACACTGACGGGACGATATAACACAATATATCCTACTTCGCATAATATCTCTTATGTTATATTTATAAAATTGAAAATAGAGCAGATTTTTAAATGAGTCTGCTTATTTTTATATTTTAAGATATTTAGAAATTCAAAAATATGTTGATATTGAAATGGAAACCATCATTACAAGTTTTATATCATTATTACTTGAACTAATACATATAGTTGTACATCTTTTTGATGTTTCACGACAAATCATAGAGTCTTTTTAATTTCCATAATACCGCATATCCTCTGATTTGAATCGAGACGTACAATTGTCCATCTTTTTGATTTTCACGGCAAATCACAGAGTCCACTAATCACGTGTTCTAACATAATATAAAGATCCTAATGCGACTTCTATAATAATATATGGGACAGCCATTAAATAAGCGGAATACGGATGTAGATCATCAGCAGCATACTGCATATCATTGATTTTTAGTTTGCCAGATTTGATTTCTTCAATCTTCGTTTTATACATATGAACACGATACGGACAAACTACAGCTAATACAATCATGATTAATAATAGAATGCGTCCTGGTTTTTTAAAGAAATTCATATGTATCACTCCTAAAATATTTTTATTAGTAAATCACAAGCTATTTTGTGAAACACTTCACAAATATTTCTTTAATTCTTCTAAACTATTCAACGCATCACGTCTACCTATATCATATATTTCTTGTAGATGATTTGGATCCTTTTCAATCATCGCACACGCAATTGGTTTAGAGGGTCGAATTACAAATATCTGTCCTTCCCTTTCAAGTTTATCGATTTTATCTAATGTTTCATTATATACAATATGTCTATTTTCTAAATCGTGTTGTAGATTTGGATATTCCTTAAACGCCTTCTTTATAAGATTTATATATTTCATTGGCTTTTTTTGATAAGTATGATCTCTTGTCAAAACTACAACTGTCTTCTTTGTTCTTTCCAACATCCAATCCACTGGAATCGAATCTGAGACACCACCATCTAATAATTCATATCCATCTAATTTAACAGGCTTTGAAACAATAGGAATCGATGAAGATGCACGAATCCACTCAATATCTAGAGCATCTCCATTTTTGATTTCATGATATACAGGTTTTCCCGTATGAATATCTGTACATACAACGGTAAAGCGCAATGGATTCTCTTTAAATACCTTTGTATCAAAAGGATCCAATATGGTAGGCACGACCCCATACGCAAACTCTTTATTATAAAGATCTCCCGTTTTAATAAAACTCCTTAATCCTGAATATCTTGGATCTCTACAAAAACGCTTGTTGTAGCGCAAAGCTCTTCCAATCTGTTTAGATTTGATGTTGCAGCCAAAGGCAGCACCTGCAGAAACTCCAACAACCTGGTTAAAATCAATGTGATTTTCCATAAATACATCGATTACACCACAAGTATACATACCTCGAAAGCCTCCGCCTTCAAGAACTAATCCTTTTTCTTCTAACATATACATCACCACAAAGATTATAAACAATGTGAACCAAAAAGAAAAGGACTTATTCAAGTCCAATCTTAAATGTGTTTGATTTTCCAAATGCTTTCGAATTCATATGAACCACAAAAGGCTTGGTACTCTTATCCGTAAAATCAGGAGCTGCCTTTTCAAAATGGAATTCAATTTCTGTATTTACAGTTTGTTTTTTATCCAAGAAATACAATACATACCCAGTTACATCCGCTTTAAAACTTTGTGTTTTAGGCGCCATACCATTCGTTGTAAAATCATGACTTTTGATTTCATCCATATTTGCGAAATCATACTTGTTACTAAGATCGACACCTTCTAAAGTAGCACTCGGCGTTAAATATGGAACAATGATACGAGAATCCGTTTTATTCTTATAAGTAATCTTAATATTTTTTAATACTGTTTCCCCATTTTCATATACATAACTTGCCTTAGATGCATCTACACCAATCTGAAGTGTATCATCCTCAAAGAAAGTATATTTTGTATCCTTTGAATCCTTTACATTTTTATCACTAGCCTTACGAATATCAAAGGCTTTAAAAGGCAAGAACTGTTTCTTGTTGTTAAAAGAAAGACCCAAGTTTTTTTGATCATTGTTTGGAAAACCAATATATCCATAAATATACGTGTTTTGTCCCTTATTGATGATATAAGAAGGCGTAGACTGATATTTATCAATGACACTAATATCTTTTTCATTGTCATCTGTTACTGTATAAATTAAATTCTTTGTGTCATACGGCTTTTTACCCTTATTTTCAACACTTGCCAAATAATAGTAGTACGTCGAATTATCTGTATCATTTGTGATGCTTAAAACATCCAACAATTGACAAGAAACATTCTTCTTTAATTCCACATTATTTTCTGGTTTAGAACAACCAAATAAAGATAAAGATAAAACACATACACACAGCATAGATACTATTTTTTTCATGTTATTCTCCTATGGATTGCAGTTTTTACAAGGCGAATACCCCTGAGCGATTAGTACATCTCTAGACTCACTTGACTCCAACTTATTTATATCATTCATCAAACGAATGCTTGCACAAGTTGGCTTATGAAACTTATGTGTTTTTACATTTAAAACATAAGTAGAAGTATCCTCTGTAACTTTATATTCCTTTATAATATTGTCATTTGAGCGACTTGAATCGCCCGTTTTATAATCAATTGTGATACCAGGCTGCACGTTATAACAAAATACATTAAACGATACACCTTGGCCTTTATCTTCTACAGAATACGCCTCAATCTGTACACCATCCGCAATCAAGTTATCACCATCATAAATAGGTGTAACCCGATATAAAACATGATGATTTGTCTTTTTTATGTAGTCAGATACTTCATTTTCAAACGGAAGCATACCCTCTACATTTAAATAGCGCGTACCTGTCATTAAGTTTTTACGATTCGCATTCTCACCCGTTAATTGATATCCAATCAAATGACAACGATTATATAAATACTTCCCATCAATTCCCTTATAACGTACTGTATGCCACCCTGCTGGCTTTACAGAACCAATACTTTCTCGCTTTTTTGTTGGCATTAGATCCTTCGACACATTCGCATACGCAACCTGTGGCCGATCTAAAGAATCTAGATTCGAGTACGATTCAAAACTCTTTGTATTCATATCCTTCGAACTGAATACAGGCTCATTATCATGTATCTCTACATACGGATTGCCACTATATTCAGGTATCTCATCAATCTCATAAGCCGATATAGGCGTGATCAATGTCGATAGAACAATGAACATTAATATAATAAATTTTCTCATACGATTCCTCATATATTTGACATATATAATGTCAATATAACTTATATACTAAAACCATGAAAGGAGTGAGTGATAAAAAACATAGTACTTCATTATCGTTCGAGTCAAAAAATATAATAAACCCCTTATGTACTATGTTTTTAGATGTCTTATGACATCTTTTTTTATATCTCTAATTTCTTAAATACAGCCTCACGAGCCATCTTTTCAAACTTATCTTCCAATGGCTTTAAATCACTATATTTAAAATCCGGATTTCTTTTTTGTAGTGCTTTTGAAATCACAAAATCAGCCACCTCAGGATTTTTTGGAAGTAAAGGACCATGCAAATAGGTGCCTAGAATCTTTCCGTCATAGAATCCTTCATAACCGGCATTAAAGCTGTTTCCACAACCCTTCACAACTTTTCCTAAAGGATGCGTTACATTTAATGTTTGACCCCCATGATTTTCAAAACCAACGATACGCGTTTTTAAACCATCTAAATCCGCATCAATCACAACATTTCCAATACAACGACTACCAGCTTTTCCCGTATCCGTATAATAATCATAGAACTGTAAACCAGAAATCTTCTCATTGTTGGCCGCAATATAATATTGACCAAACAATTGATAACCACCACAAATCAATAGCACAAAGCTCTTTTCATCCATGGCCTTCTTTATATTTTCTTTACGCGATAATAAATCTGGAATTAAACTAATTTGTTCCTTATCTGCACCACCACCTAAGAAAATCAAATCATATTCACTTAAATCTTTTTCTTCACCAATACCACAAGTATCCAGTTCAAAAGGAATACCTCGATCTAAACAACGCTTCTTTAGAACCATCATATTTCCCTTATCCCCATAAAGATCCATGATATCATGATACATCCAAACTACTTTCATAGACCCATCTCCTTCTTGATCGCATTACGCGTAGGAAGTAATGCTGTATATGTCGCAATCGCATATGTCGTACGCTTTGTAGCTAATGCGGCTTTTACGGCAATGTCCAAAGTATCGACAACACTTAAAGGGCCTTTATATCCACCATAATAGATTCTTAAAGCCATATCATTTGCACGAAGACCCGTACAAATAATTTCCTTTGTGCTATCCTTCATAATCTTTTCAAAGAAAGTATCATAGATCCAACTCACGTCCGTACCATCCTGCTCACGATCATTCAATACGATCACAATTGTCTTATCCGAATCATCTTTTTCAATGACCTTCATAACTTCGTTGGCACCCGTAGGATTTTTAACCAAGTTTAAAATACAAGTCTGTTCCTTTGATGTGAATGTTTCATTTCTTCCCGCAGGCTGAGGCGCATGACTGAATACAGACTTAACACAATCTTGTGAAATACCATAATTTTTTGCGACATTCAATACAACGGCACAATTGTACATAGAATACATTCCTTCATATGGAGATTTATAATGTATTCCATCACTCGAAAATGTTTCTTTATCCAAATCAATATCTTTTAAACAAATGTCCATTTCCGGCGTTTGAAAATCACACTTTGAACAATGAAATTTACCAATATGTGAATATTGATAATAACTGTATTCAAGTCTTGCCCCACACTTAGGACAAAATTTTCCTTCACTTGCCTCTTTTGTCGTTTTAACCGAATACTTGTTCTCATCCATTCCAAAATAAGAGAATGAAGCGTTTTTCGCTACTAAATTGAGTCGTACGACATTGGGATCATTCGCATTTAAAATCAATCGACCCCTATATGCAGGCAATACCTTTTCAATTGAATCAATCAACTGTTCCATTTCACGAGCACGATCTAATTGATCACGAAAGAAATTATTGACTACAAAATCTGTAACCGGAATAAATGGAAGAATATGTCTCACATTTAATTCATCACATTCTAGCACGACCGCATTGGCTTTGATTTCACCATTTAGTTTTGCGTGAGTCAACAACGTAGTGACAATACCTGCCTTTAAGTTATCTCCCTTACGATTGGAAATCACGTTATATCCAGCCTTTTCAAACAAGTCTGTAATCATATTGGCCGTACTCGTTTTTCCATTTGTACCCGTAACCAAAATGACAGGACCATTAAATTTTAATTTCGATAATATATTCGCATCGACTTTACAGCCAATCGACCCAGGCATCGATCCACCCCTACCAATTAGGTGTAGCCCCCAGGCACTAAGCTTTGTAGATAATATAGATAAAGTTTTCATAACTACTCCTTTTCCATACTCCCTTATTATACAACAATTGAAGTTGAATTTAAAAATTGAAACACATATAATATTGATGTTAGGAAAAAACTAACTAGAATAGGTGGAACAAATGAACGAATATTACCAATCTCCTCTTTCACAGAGATATGCATCTAAGGAAATGCAGGCATTATTTTCAAACGACAAAAAATTTACGACATGGAGAAGACTTTGGATTGCTCTTGCGGAGTCAGAAAAAGAACTTGGATTAGACATTACTGAAGAACAAATCGAAGAATTAAAAGCACACGCTTTAGATATCAACTACGATGTCGCAAAAGCCAGAGAAAAAGAAGTGCGTCATGATGTTATGTCACACGTATATGCGTATGGAGTACAATGTCCAAAAGCTAAGGGAATCATTCACTTAGGAGCTACTAGCTGCTACGTTGGTGACAATACAGATTTAATTATCATGCACGAAGCTTTAGAGCTTGTACAAAAGAAAATCGTCAATGTATTAGAAAAATTAGAAGAATTCGCATTAAAATACAAAGACATGCCATGTCTTGCGTTTACTCACTTCCAACCAGCCCAACCAACCACTGTAGGTAAAAGAGCTAGCTTGTGGGCACAAGATTTATATATGGACTACATTGAAATCCAGCATTTATTAGACAATAAAAAATTATTAGGATGCAAAGGTACAACAGGTACACAGGCAAGCTTTATGGAATTGTTTGAAGGAGATACAGACAAAGTTAAAGCTTTAGATAAAAAGATTTGTGAAAAATTAGGTTACGACCAATATTTTGCAGTCAGCGGACAAACATATACTCGTAAATATGATACACAAGTATTACAAGTTTTAGTTCAAATTGCACAAAGTGCACACAAATTCAGTAATGATATTCGTTTATTACAACATATGAAAGAAATCGAAGAACCATTTGAAAAATCACAAATCGGTTCAAGCGCAATGGCCTACAAACGTAACCCTATGCGTTCTGAAAGAATGGCAGCACTAGCTAACTACATTATTGCCGATTCCATCAACCCTGCAATTACGGCAAGTACACAATGGTTTGAAAGAACATTGGATGATTCCGCAAACAAACGTATTTCCATTGCCGAAGCCTTCTTAGCTACGGATGGATTATTAGATCTTTACTTAAATGTAAGCGATGGCTTAGTTGTATATCCAAAAGTTGTAGAAGCTAACTTATTAAAAGAACTACCATTCATGGCTACAGAAAATATTATGATGGACGCTGTTAAAGCCGGTGGAGACCGCCAAGAGTTACACGAATTGATTCGTCAACACTCAATGGCAGCTGGTCGTGTTGTTAAAGAAGAAGGTAAACCAAACGATTTAATTGACCGTATTGCACAAGATCCAAAATTTGGCATGACAAAAGAACAAATTCTTTCCATCATGAAACCAGAAAACTTCGTTGGACGTTCTGTTCAACAAACAGAAGAATTCTTCAAAGACTTCATTGATCCAATTCTAGCTAAAGAAAAAGATGCATTAGGAATGCATGCCGCAATTAACGTATAAAAAATGAGAGCTCAACTTGAGCTCTTTTTTAATACAAATTTGGGATTGGATTCTTTTTATTTTTCTTCATGATCTCTTTATAGTTTGGCATCCAAGTACACAGTAAATCATAGAATTCTTTTGAATGGTTCAAATGATACAAATGCGCTAATTCATGAAGAATGATCGCATCCACAAATTCTAAAGGCATAAATATAAGATTCACATTGAAACAAATCTTATGTTTACTTGGTGTACAGCTGCCCCACTTACTTTTATAAAAGCCATATTGTAAAGAAATATCCTGTATGTGTAATTGTTCGCAAAAGAATTCAAAACGAAGATCAATATACTTTTTGGCATTCTGCTTCAAAAATAGTTGAATCAACTTTGTATCTGGATACAAATATAAATCATAATCTTCAACATAACACTTTCGTTGATCAATATAATGTAATCTATATTCGTTACCCAATAAAGGAATCTTATCATTTTCTTTTGAAACAGTATACTTGCTTAATTGATTCTTGATCCAAGTTTCTTGTTCTTTGACAAAATCATCAATTTCCCTTTTAGAAACATAGAAAGGAGCGCTCACCTGAACGACTCCTTTGACTACACGTATTTTTATTTTTTTACAATTGGACTTACGATGAAGTACATACTCCATTAGGCAATATCTTCTAAGACTTCAGTCGCAATATCACTTACATACGCATCCACTTTTTCTTGTTGTTCCTTAGAATATGCATCATATTCATTGATATCACGAATTAAATCCAACATAGGAAGTGTTCCATATAGTTTTGTACAAGTTGAATTACACAATGTTTCCACATCTTCCTTCTTGTAGAATTCAATTCTTTCATGACAATTTGGACATTCCAAATATGCCATATTTTCAATGATACCAAGAACTTTGACTTCCATCTTCTCACACATGTGACAAGCTTTTTCTACAATCATACTTACCATTGGCTGAGGCGTAGATACCATCACAACACCCTGCACTGGAATGGACTGCATAATTGTTAGGGCAACATCTCCAGTTCCAGGAGGCATATCAATCAATAAGACATCCAAATCACCCCAAACAACATCTGTATAGAATTGTTTAACAACCCCACCAATGACTGGACCACGCCAGATCACTGGATCCGATTCAGATTGTACCAAGAAGTTTAAAGACATCACTTTAATACCTTCTTTGGATTCAATTGGAATCAATTGCTGCTTTTCATTTCCATACGCATGCTGGTTTGTCAAAGCTAAAAGTCTAGGAATACTAGGACCTGTAATATCCGCATCCATAATACCTACTTTTAAACCTTTTTTAGCCATTGCCTTAGCCAACATGACTGTAACTGTGGATTTGCCAACACCACCTTTACCAGACATTACAGTGATAATATTTTTGATGTGGTTATCTGGATTCGATTGAATTCCACATGTTTCACTGTTCTTACCACATTTTCCTTGAGAAGGACAACCTTCACATGACATATACTACTCCTCCTTTGGTTTTTCTATTTTTTGAAAACAACGATCATATACACTTGTTAAACGCTGATCTTGAATATGTGTATAGATCTGCGTCGTTTGAATGTTTGAATGCCCCAACAACTCCTGCACGATTCTAAGATCCGCATCCCCATCTAAAAGATGTGTCGCAAACGAATGTCTGAAACTATGTGCTGAGATATTAGAGTTCAAATTTAATTCATTCACTTTATTTTTGATCATTAAATGCACATATTGCCGAGTGCAACGACGGCCTAAACGATTCACAAAAAAATACGAAACATTCTTTACATCCCAAACACTACGAATGGAATCTAAATAATATTTCATCTGTGAAATACAATACGAAGATATCGGAATCACACGTTCCTTGTCCCCTTTACCTTTGACCTTTAAGATACCTTCCGCCAAATGTACATCATTCAATTTTAACTCACAAAGCTCACTTACACGCAAACCACAAGAATATAATACAACTAATATCGTTTTATTATATTGGTCGATCGGATTGTCTTGAAAAGATGAAAAAACTTTTTTTACCTCATCCACCGACAAATAGACAGGCAGATGTTTAGATGATTTCATCCCATGAATTAATAAAGACACATCTTTGATTTCAGGATGCGCAATCGATATCTGCAAATGAAAAGAATGAATACTCGCAATCATACGATTGACACTCGAGGCAATGTGATCTTCGGCATAGACATCCAAAAAGTCTTCGATATCCAAAACTGAAATTTTTTCGCACAACAAAATATTTCTTTTACCTAAGAAATTTAAATACACCTCAATATCATGAAGATACGATTGTTGCGTTTTCTTTGATTTTCTTTGTAGAACATTCAAATATAAGCGATAATCCTCAAATGCATCTTTTAATTCCATAAAAATATTATAACACAAATCAAATGTAAATTGGTTCTAATACCTTCATGTCACAACTTGATTCTTTAATTGCTTCAATCAACACCGATTTTACTTGGTTGTCACGATGATCATATGCGAACTGCAAATTACGAATACTAAAGTGATTCGCATACAAAACTTTATTGATCTCATTTAAACGATTCGGACGATGCACCATATAAAAGCGCCCATAACTCTTCAATAATCGATTCGCATGAAAGACCAATTGTTCCAAAGTCAAATTCTCTTCCATTCTTCCTAAATGACGAAAATTCAATTGTTCCGGAAGCTGATTGGCATCCATTTTAAAGTATGGCGGATTGGAAACAATCACATCAAACAAATCATCTTCATATTTTTGTATTGGCTGATTGACAATTTTTACAGGATGCTTGATAAACATATCTGCATTCTTTTGAGCAACCTTACTAGTCTGTTCTAATATTTCAACACCCACCAGTTCTTTGACATTAAACTGATCAAAATAAACGAGTAAAGCCGCATTATTAGTACCAATATCTAAAATGCGCTCCTGCTTTTTTAAATGCACAAATTTAGCTAAAAGTTTTGTATCCGTATTAAAACGAAAATGCTCTTTATCTTGATATAACTTCAAGTTTTCATCCATAAAATAATCTAAAGTTAAACTCAACTCGCATCCTCCTTCTTCAATAAATCACTCGCCTTTATAAAACATTTACTATCCATTTTTTCATTCAGACGATTCAATATAAAATCCGTATTTTCTTGTGGAGCTTCAAATAAATCAATCTGTTCTACAATCTGTTGGGCATCTTTTAAAGACCCAATATGCACACCTATGTAGCGATAGCCAATGGGTTCAAAATATTCCTCTAACAATTGTCGACAAGCCCCAAAAATCATAGGATACGTATTCGCATACTGACTTAGATTCATACTGTGACACACATTATGAAACGCTGTATCTCTTAAAGTTAACGTAACAAGTTTTCCTTTTTGGTTTTCTTGCTGCATCTTATGCGTTAATTCTCGAACGATATTCTCAAGACAACTATTCACTTCATCAATTGAATATAGATCATTGGAATATGTTCTAGAAATCGAAATGCTCTTTTGTGTAGTTGAATAACATAGAGTCGCACTCGAATTCCCTCTTGCCTTTTGAATCAAAGAATAAGACGATTTCCCCAATCTATGTATGATCTTTTGTTCATTCTTTTCATCCGCAAAATCACCAATCGTATAAATACCCATTTCATTTAAAATAGGCACGCTCTTTTTACCAATGCCATTCATTTCATGGATCTTTAAAGGCCATAGTTTTGTTGAAAGCTCCGACTTTCTTAAAACCGTGATTCCTTTGGGTTTACGCATGTCACTCGCCATTTTCGCAAGAAAGCGATTGGGTGCAACACCAATCGAACAATTCAAATGACACTTTTCATAAACACCATTTTGAATTTCAAACACAAGATCCAAAGGCCTTTTATAACGCTTAATAATATCCGTTACATCCATGTAACACTCATCTATACTCGCCGGTTCAATTTGATGGGTAAATGTTTTTAAATACGCAAAAAACTGAGCTGACATGGAACGATAATAGCCATAATCACCTTGGATCAATACTAAATCTGGACAAAGACGTAAAGCCTCATAAACAGGCATCGCACTATGCACACCATATTTTCTGGCTTCATAGTTTGCGGTTGAAATCACGCCTCGCTTTGAAGTGGAGCCTACCGCAACCGGAAACTCTTTTAAATCCGGATTCTTTATTTCTTCACAACTCGCAAAAAAGGCATTTAAATCAATATGTAATATGACTCTAGCCATGAATCTTCACCCATAGATCTTGCATCGATTCTTTCGCTTTTTGACTCGCTTCCCCACTTGTCATTACAGCTAATTCTTGAATCGTTTTGTCTTGATCAAGTTCTTGTACATTTGTGATGGTTTCACTTGCGGATACCTTTTTATTGACTAAATAATGCGTATTGGCATAGACGGCAACACTGGCCAAGTGAGTAATACATAAAACTTGGTAATTTTTGGATAAAGCCTTCATCTTAGCACCCATAGCTAAGGCAACTTTACCACTCACACCCGTATCAATTTCATCAAAGATGATGGTTTCAATACCATTCGAAGCTTGGAACACCACTTTTAATGCCAACATCAATCTTGAAAGTTCTCCTCCAGATGCAGAAGCACTCAAACTTGAAAAATCCTGTCCTGGATTCATAGAAACTAGAAATTCAATGTCATCAATTCCATTGCTTGAAGGTTTCTTTTCCATACAAGAAATCATAAAGCGAGCATTTTCTAACATCAAGTCTTTACAATGTTCCATCACTTTTGATTCGAGTTGAGAAAAGACTTCTTTTCTTTTTAATGACAATGCATTTGCCAACTTCATATACGCCGTAAACGATTCTTCTTTTTCTTTTTCCAATTTGTCAAACACATCCTGCCGATGAATGATTCGATCGATCTTATCAGTGATACTCTTTTTAGACTCCATTAAGCTCGTATATGAACCACCATATTTACGATATAATTTCTTGATCAAATATTGACGACTTTGTAGACTATCCAAATCTAAAGAATCATTAGAATGTGTATCACGCATATGCTTTAATTCTTCATCCACACCTTGTAAAGAATAATATAAATTTTTGAATGATTCTTCATAGTCATTTAAGATGGGTGATTTTGAAGCTTGTTTATATAAAGTATATAAAGAATCTAACGCTCCATTTTCTTTATCAATTTCATATAGACAAGACGAAAGATCCTCTGAATTTTTATACCAGCTGGTTGCCTCGTGAATCTGATCATTTAATGCATCCAATTCATCTTCTTGAATGTTCGCATTCTCAATTTCATCCAGCTGCGTAGTCAAAAATTCCAATTCGGCATCCGAAAATTCTTCGTTTTTTAATGTTTCTAATTCATGTAAGACATTTGAATACTTCACATACGCTTCCTTTACAGAAGCTTTTAAATCCATAGTCTTCGCATAACTATCCAACAATTCCATTTGAACAGATGTGTCCATTAAACGATACGTATCCATTTGCGAATGAATATCGACCAATAGATTGACAATCTTACGCACAAAAGATAGTGTCGTGATCTGTTGATTGATGCGTACGGTACTCTTATTATTATTTAAAATAGTACGCGAAATAATCACTTGATCATCAACCTCAAAGCCATTCTCTTCTAAGATCGCATTCACTCTATCATTCGCTGTTAAAACCATTGAAAGCACAGCTTTATCTTTTCCATTACGAATCACATTCGATTTAATACGATTCCCACTCAAATAGCCAATCGCATCAATTAATAATGATTTACCAGCACCTGTTTCTCCGGTAATCACACTCATTCCATCTGCAAAGTCTATGATACAAGATTTGAATAATACATAATCTTTTACTGACAATTGTTCAATCACAAAACCACCTCAAGTCTACTTACTATTTTAACGTAAATCTAAAGGAAAATAAACGGTTATAATCCATGTGAGAGAGAAAACAAAAAAATAAGAATATCTTCACATTAAGATATTCTTAAATCTTTGGCATACACCATATACTCCTGATTGCCACTTCTTCCTTCTAGAATACTTGGCATCGCTTCAACACTTCCATAATATTGAAATAGAAAAGATTTTACATCTTCAACAATCTGTAAGGCAAGCTTAGAATTCTTTAGAACGCCATGCTTATTCAAAGCAGTAGGACCACACTCAAATTGTGGTTTTACAAGTATCGCCATATGACGAATGGATAAAACACGTAATACATGTTCCAATATGGTCTTACAAGATATAAAACTAACATCCATGCACATAAAATCAATCGATTCATCAAACCATTCTGGTACAATTTCACGAGCGTTGTGCCCTTCCATTTTGATTACACGACAATCTTGATCTAATTCTTTGGCAAGTTGAAGATGACCTACATCTAAGGCATATACTTTTTTAGCTCCATATCGAAGACATACATCCGTAAATCCACCTGTACTTGCACCAATATCTAATACAACCTGATTTTGAATATTCACATTGTACTTATCTAAACAACCCTTTAGTTTAAAGGCACCACGAGAAACAAATTCATCCTCAGTATGTGTTACAACAATATCATCTTCATCGCCAACTAAAAAACTAGCCTTTGTGATGACTTTTCCATTGACACTGATTTTACCTTCTTTAATCATATCCTGTGCTTTTGCACGAGACGATATCTGATTGAGTAAAGCTTTATCTAAACGAATCTTATCCATGTTTTTCTAGTTCCTCAAATAAACATTCTGTGCTAATACCTTCTTGAATACGTAAAGATCGAATCGAACCATGACATACATAGTGATCGCCAATACCTAATACATGAATTTTTTCATCCAATGTATTCATATATTCTAAAATAGCACTCGATAAGCCGCCCTTCTTAATATCCGTTTCATAAACCGTAATAGGAAGATTTAATTTTAATAAATCTTTCATCATAACTTCATCGATCGGTTTAAAGAAACGTGCATTGACAACAAGTAAGCCAATCTGATTTTCTCTTGCCTTATTGATCACATGATCCACATCCGGTCCATATGTGATCACAATTTGCGTTGGTGTTCCAACCACAAATTTTTCCCAAGTACCAATTGGAATCAATGAATACGACTTGTTTTTTGCGTATCTCACATTTCCTCTAGGATAACGTACACAAAATGGTTTCTTAGAGGCAAAGGCCGTATAGATCATATTCTGTGCTTCTTTGGCATCTTTTGGCTGAGATAAGACAAGATTTGGAATACTTCTAAGCATCGCAATATCAAACACGCCTTGATGCGTTTCACCATCATCTCCAACTAAGCCACAACGATCAATTCCAAGCACAATAGGCACATTCATTCTTGCCATGTCGTGGTTGACTTGATCATAAGCTCTTTGAAGGAAAGACGAATAAATACTCACAAATGGTTTTAGTCCACCTAAAGCCATAGCACAAGCCATTGTCACGGCATGCTGTTCTGCTATTCCACAATCAAAAAAACGATCTGGATAACGTTTTTGAAATTCTAATAATTTACTACCCTGCGCCATAGCGGGTGTGATTGCGACAATACTCTTATCTTTTTCCGCCAAATCCATAACCGTATTTGAGATCACTTGTGACCAGGAAATTTCATTAGGTGGAAGTAAACACAAAGATTTTCCCGTTACGACATCAAACGGACTGACTCCATGCCACTTACCTACTTTATCTTGTTCCGCAAATTTATAGCCTTTTCCTTTTTGCGTTAGGACATGGACAACAATGGGGCCATCATGTTCTTTTGCAGCCTGAAAAACTTTGATCAAGCTAGCAATATCATGGCCATCGACAGGTCCCATATAATCTAAGTTAAACTCTTTAAATAATGGAGCATCGATCACTTCATCTTTGATCTTATCACGGAAATGTGACAATGTATTCAATACGTTAGTTCCTAATTTATTGGATTTTAAGTTGTTTTTTACATCATGTTTTAAATCGATATATAAGTGAGAAGCACGAATATCTGTAATTCGTTTTTCAACACCACTATAATTTTTAGAAATCGACATATTATTATCATTAAAGATGATGACCATCTTCTTTTGTTTAGAACCAATATCATTTAAAGCCTCTAGTGCCATACCACCCGTTAATGAGCCATCTCCAATTACGGCAACAACTTGATAATCATCATGCATTAAATCACGTGCAATCGCATAGCCCAATGCGGCAGATAAAGAAGTCGAAGAGTGTCCTGCTTCCCAACAGTCATACTTACTTTCACTTCGCTTTTGATATCCTGAAAGCCCACCCTTTTTACGTAATGTCGCAAATTGAGTGGATCTTCCTGTTAATATTTTATGTGTGTAACATTGGTGACCTACATCAAAAATCATTTTATCTTTTGGTGAATCAAAGACATAGTGCATCGCAACTGTGACTTCGACAATCCCAAGATTACTCGATAAATGTCCGCCTGTTTTCGAAATCGACTCGATTAAAAAAGTTCGAATATCGCTGCACAATTGTGTAAGCTCATCGATTGACATATCTTTGATTTGACTAGGTGACTCAATGTCATACACTTGACTAATCTTTCTCATTTTATAACCCTCGTTAAAAAAACTAGTCCGCTAAAGACTAGTTTTAGCTATTATTAATATACCCCTTTTTTCAAAGAAATTCCATATATTAATATGTACGCTTTAATAAAGTATCCAATACTTTTGTCAGTGAAGTAACATCACAACTCACAAAACCTAGTTCTTTACGAATTGTTTCATCATAGCTAGCAACCATATCTTTAGCACCTTGAAGCCCTAATAAAGATACAGCTGTAACTTTATGATTATCTTCATCACTCAATGACTTTCCAACAACTTCTTCACTACCCGTAACATCCAAAATATCATCTTGCATCTGGAATTCAAGACCTAACACAAGACCAATCTTACGAAAGTGTTCCACATCATCGAATTTATTCGCTAAGATACATCCACAAACCAATGGTAATGTTAATAATTTGCTAGTCTTGTAGTGATCAATTTCCTGTAAAAGTGCAAGTGTTGGATTTGGATCATTTTCAGACTGTAAATCTAAAGTTTGTCCATAAATCATGCCATCAATCCCGGCATACCAAGAAAGAGCCTTTACTAAAGCTACTTTTTGTTCAGCACTACATTCACTATCCAATGCAACTTCAAATGCCTTCGTCAATAGTCCATCGCCCGCAAGAATGGCAGTTGCCTCATCATAAGCTTTATGACAACTTGGTTTACCACGACGTAAATCATCATTATCCATAGCTGGAAGATCATCATGAACCAATGAATATGTATGAATCATTTCAATGGCACAAGCACATGGATATCCAATTCTTGCATCCATTCCATAGCCTTCTAGTACAGAAAACAACAAAGTAGGACGCACACGCTTACCGCCATTCATCAATGAATAGGCCATCGCATCTTTTGTACGACTATCATCATTTTCATGTACTCGCATCAATAAATAATCTTCGAATTCTTTATTCACCATCATCTTGATTCACCTCCATCAACTGATCCATTTTTGTTTCAAATTTTTTTAATTGTTTTTCGCATTGCGCACTCAATTTCAAGCCTTCCTCAAATAATGACATGGCCTCTTCAAGCTCCAATTCATTATTATTTAATAAAGCCACGATTTCATCCAATCGCTTCATCGCCTCTTGAAATTTCATTTGTTTAGCGGCCATTTTATTCCTCCTTAGTGGATATAACACATGAAGTGATCACACCATCATTTACTCTTGTCACCATTATATCATCCCTTGTGACATCTTTAACATGCTTAATAACTTGATCTTCAATCTTTGAGATACTATAACCACGAGAAAGTACCTTTAAAGGTGAATAAGCATCCAATAAAGCACAATTTTTTTGTAAAGAATGTCTAGAATTTTGTAGTAAAACTTGCATATTCGATCTTAGTTTTTCGGGCACCATAGAAAGTTTATTTTCTTGTACCTTTACTATATTCATCATACGCAAATGCATCTGTTGTGTATAATTCTTGATGACATTTTTCTTTTGCAGCTCTAGCTCTAGTGCATGTTCAATTTGTGTATTGTAGCCATCTAGTTTTAATTGTTTTTCTATAATAAAAGATTTTGGATCCTTTAAATACGGATGATTCTTATACGAATCCAGTTTTAACTTGTTGTGATTTAAAATCATAGACATGTTTTGCCTCAACAATTCTCTATCCTTCAAAATTTGAGTCATCACTTCATATTGATCCAAAGTCACCCATTGTGCAGCTGCTGTAGGGGTAACACTTCTATGATCACAGACAAGATCACATAATGTTGTATCCACTTCATGACCTACACCACTGACAATATATGTATTTAAACTGTAAATCGTCTTTACAAGCTGGACATCATTAAAACAGAACAAATCTTCAAAGCTTCCTCCACCACGAACAATCAATAAGGCATCATGATTATGTGTATCAGCTTCTTTCAAGGATTGAATCAAGCTTTTAGGTGCAAAACTACCTTGCACTAAACTAGGATACAAAGTAACCTTCAGCATAGGCCAACGCCTTTGAATGGTTGATAATACATCTTGTAAGGCAGCAGCCTGTGCTCCAGTTACAACACCAATATTTTCAATATAGTCAGGTTTAGCCTTTTTATGACTTTCATCAAAATAGCCAGTCCTTAAAAGATCTTGTTTTCTTTTTTCAAATTCAAGATATAAATCACCTAAACCATCTTGTTTCATTTGACGAATCACAAGCTGAAGACTGCCCCTTTGTTCATACACATTAATGCTTCCTGAAACTAAAACGCGCATGCCTTCTTCTACATTGAAGTTTAAACGTGATACATAACTTGAAAACATAACACAACTCATTTCTCCACTTTTATCTTTCAAAGAAAAATAATAATGTCCCGATCTGTGTTTTGTCAGGTTGCTGATTTCACCCTGAATCCAGATGCCATCCAGATCCATAGTTTGTGTTAAAACATTTTTAATGCGAGCAATAACACTAGAAATACTTACAACCATTTCGTTTCTCATAGCTGGTCAAGAACTCCATTTAATAATTTATAAGAATTATCATCGCAATACTTTTTAGCCAAAGTAATCGCTTCGTTGATTACAACAGCTTTCGGTGTATCGTTTGCCAAGATTTCCTGGAAAGAAATTAAAAGAATGGCTTGTTCTAACATACTTAAACGATCAAAATCCCAGTCATCACGTAACAATTCATTGATTTTTTGTTCGAAAGCTTCTTTGTTTTCAACAGTTCCCATTGTTAAACTATATAAATATCCATCAATGTCATTTGAACCTTTCATTACATCAAATACACATTTACGAATATCCTTTCCTAATAATAAGTGTTGATACACACTTTGCATCGCAACTACACGTTGTTCATGTCTATTCATCTACATTTCTCCTTCTTTATATGGTACGCGCGCACTTGGTACTACATCACTTGCAGGCCCTGCATGCACGTCTTGATCATCAAAAAATATATTGGCACCAAAACAAGCTAATACATCCGCTTTTTTAGCTCCTTGCATAAAGAATACTTCATCTACGACAATATTCCATGCTCTTAAAGTTTTTATTACACGAACACCCGTATCTTTGTTTCGTGCTGTCACAATCGCTGTTCTTAATACATTTAAATCTTTAGTTTCATTTTGAAGCCAAGATAAACTCTTTAATAAAGAAGCCATTGGACCTTTTTGTAAGGCAACATCCTGATTTAGAATCTCATTTTCATTGAATGCTTCTAAACCATGTTCCTGATAGATCTTTTCCGATTCAGCCGAAAATAATACGGCATCCGCATCAAAGGCGATACGAATCTGATTGTCAGGAAAACTATATTTAGTATCTCTGGCATAAATCATACCGGCCGCAAAGCCTGCATGAATCGCATTCGATACGTCATTTTCATTACACGATAAGAATAAATCGACACCAAACGCCGATAGATAACGACTGATATCTTCTCCACCACTCAAAACCATTCGACCAATGTCCATATCATAATGCTCTAAAGAGTGAATGATACGCAAAGACGTATCCGCACTATTTCTTGACATCACAATAACTTCAACAAGTTTTCGATTCGCGAGTTTATTGATGTTTAATAAGTTTTTAACTAACGCAAAACCACTACCCGGACTTAACACATCATTTTCGTGAACAATTTGATAGTCACGATATGCGTCTAATCCTTCTTTTTCAAAAACCTCATTTTCTTTTTCTAAGTTAAATAAAGCTCTTGAACTAATACCTACCACAAGATAATTATCAAAAGATACACTCATAAAATTGAAAAAAAGGAAACCTTTGAAAGATTTCCTTAAAAAATAAATCCAGTCACCTGAATTTCAATCGCTTCAGGTTTAAAGTCTGTCATATAAGAAATACTTTCAAAGATCTTGTTTTGTAGATTTAAACAAACATCACTTACATTTGATTTGTGGTTCACTTTTACAGGAATCGATAATGTCAATTTATTGTCCTCAACACGAGTGACAATTCCTGTCTTAAATGGTTTTGTTCCTTCTGCAATCTGAACATTTTCATCTTCTTCGATTACGTTCTTTGCGATTGTAGAAAAAACTGTTTTATTTAAAGAAATAACACCATATTCATTGCCTGGTTCTAGCTCGATATATTCTTTCGCCATAATTTCACCTTCACTTCTCTTTAAGTATACCAAAAAAGTTATTTAAACTCAAAAACTTTCGCACCCCAAAGTGATGCGGTTTTTGTAACATACTGCTTTTCATGTAAAATCACATTTTTACAAGTAACAATATCACTCTGCAACTGTTTCTTTAAGGCTTCAAAACCATCAAAACGAATCTCATTACGCGTCTTTTTCAAGAAGAAAAAGCGTACTTGTCGTTCATAAATATCTTGATCAAAATCAAAGATATGCGCTTCAATAGAAACTTTTGTATTTTTAAAAGTAGGATTGTTTCCCACATTGATCATAGCCCCATAAAATGTATCATCCACATATACAAAACCTGCATAAACACCACTGGATGGCACTAAATAATCGGGATTTGCCCCAAGATTTGCGGTTGGAAACTTCAATAGTGTACTGCCTCGTTTAAATCCATGCTCAATCACACCTTCAATCGAATACATATACCCCAATAATTCATTGGCTAAATCCATCTTGCCACTTTGAATCAGTGGCTCAATGCGACTGGATGAGATTTTTTCGTTTTTCGAATTTACACTGGCAATCACTGAAACATCAAAGTAGTTTTGTGAAGAAATTGTATCCACATTTCCTGTATTCTTTGAAGCATATTTAAAATCAAATCCACAAGTAATATGTGCTACATTCATCTTTTTTAACAACATATGAAAGGCATCTACATCTAGGGCTGCAAAATTCTTAGAGAAAGTAATGACATACATCACTTCAATGCCCATCACGCTTGCCAAATGAATACGATCTTCTAACGTTGTGATATGACGACATACACGATCTGGAAAAAAGATTCTCCAAGGATCTGGATCAAATGTGATCAAACCACTTTGAATGTTTAACTCTTTGGCTTTGGCAATACAATTCTCAAGCAATGCCTGATGCCCTGTATGTAGGCCATCAAAGAAGCCAATACAACAAGAACTCTTTGGCAAATTTTCTTGTACATGTAAATAATCAATACGAATGACTTCCATTACCATAATCCTCTTTTACTTTTAAATAATCCTTCACGCTCTTTTTCATAAATTGCGATAGGCTCACCTGCATCTAAAATACATACTTCTTGATTTTGATTATCTAAACGAATGCGTTTTCCTTGGTACACATCTTGAATCGGTTGATATTCAATCTTATCTAAATGATCCAATACATAGATTGAAGGATATAAGACAGGTTCTTGTGTTTCAAGATCTTCTAGTGTTTGAGCCTGATCAATTGTAAAGCGACCAACTTTAGTTCGTCTTAAACTTTTCATACAACCTAGATTATTTGTATTTAAAGCCAAATCACGACAAATACTACGAACATACGTTCCACTCGAACATGCCACTTTAAAACTGTAGTCACCAAGATCTTCCATCGAATAAATTTCAATATCACTATAGACTTTAGGAACTTCAAGTCCCTCTCTTTGATAGTCCATTAATTTTTTCCCATTCACTTTTTTATTGGAAGTCTTTGGCACCAATTGATGGTTCTTACCAACAAATTTTTGAAGTTCCTCTGAAAAACAAAAATCAAAATTCATTTCTTTTTCAGCTTCCACTTCACCCCAAATATCATCGGTTGATGTACTTTTGCCAAATTCGATCTGTCCAATATATTCTTTATCTGTATCACTTAAAAATTGCAATAATTTACACGACTTTCCACAAAGAACAACTAAAACTCCGGTCGCGTTGGGATCAAGCGTACCTGTGTGTCCAAATTTTTTTTGTTTATATTTTTTTCGAAGCCAATTTACAACATCATGGCTTGTCATACCATACGGTTTATCAATAATTAAAATTCCATCCATAATTTCACCTTTTATATTTTACTTGTTTTTAAGGGTACTTGCAACTATGCACATTTGATACTAAAAAGTCAAGACTTGTATTCTAATATGAAGTTCGTTATTATAGAAATGCCTAAGGACATTAATTTTTCCTACACTCGAGATAAGGGAAATCGGATGTTGAATTGTTGTGTTGAAGACCCGCTACGCGTGGGGATCCTAATGCTGTTCACAGATTGCCCACCTGTACTTAACAGGGAAAGATCTCATGTTCTTGGGCTTTTTAAATAGGTAAAAAGTATGAACGCAAAAGAAGAATTTATTCAAATCTATAAAGAAAATATCCATCGTGAAGGTGCCGATACCTTTCTAGAATTCTTAGAAGGAGTTCACTCTGATTTTTTTACGGCTCCTGCAAGCACACGTTTTCATGGCAACATGGAAGGTGGTCTTTGTGAACACAGTGTACATGTGTATCATTGTTTAAAGGACTATCTATCAAGACAAAGAGTTCAAGATACGTACAATATGCACTACAGCGATGAAACCATTGCTCTTGTTGCCCTACTTCATGATGTATGTAAGATCAATGTCTATAAAAAAGGTACAAGAAACAAGAAAATCGATGGTGAGTGGCATCAAGTGGATGTTTTTGAATTTGAAGACAATATTCCATTTGGTCATGGTGAAAAAAGTGTCTATATGATTCAGCCATTCATGCGTATAACTCGTGAAGAAGCGTTTGCGATTCGTTATCATATGGGATTTTCTGGAAGCGACCCAGTCAATAATGTGGGTAAAGCTTTTGAATTGTTCCCGCTTGCCTTTGCGCTAAGTACTGCCGATATGGAGGCTACATATTTTTTAGATAAGCAAGTCTAGATGACTTGTTTTTTTACACGCAAAAAAATATACAGTACCTTGGTACTGCATATAAATTTATCTTTCAACCCATTTCATCTTAACATCTTTTCCATGATGAGCTAATCCTATATAAATCACTTTTCCTTTTAAATCAAACGAATAATTTTTAGATTGAATCTGTTCAATTGCATCATTTGATAGATTATCAAGATCCGATTCTAAATTTTTAGAAGTACCTTTTAAATATTTAAATTCCAACACAAAAGAAGTATATTTACTATATTTTGCCTTTAATACAAGGTCGAAACGTCCTTTTCCAGTTTCCCTATTGCTTATAATTTCATAATCTCTAGATAAACATAAACACATCCCAAGCATCATCATATGATAGCTATTTTCATTCTTTAAATCATGATAACTAGGTAACATTAAGATGTTCTTATATTCTTTGATAAATTCATTAGGTTGTTTTTGAATCAAGAAACGTAATAGTCGATTTAATTGTCCTTCATTTAAGGAAAGATAATATTCAGTTAAATTTCTAAACTCTCTATTCACTTCCTCATTTGGAATTCGAATGCGATAGAAGCTATCCGTAATATCAATGGCTTTATCTATTGTTAAATATCCCGCATTCACAAACAACCCCCATAAATTTGGAGTGCTTTTCACTTCATAGAAGCTTGTTTGCGTATTGACTTGTGTATCTAAATATCCATTTTTGATTAAATCTTCATATTGATCTTTATAATCTAAATCTGCATTCTTGATATTCTCTTTAATCATTGTATTTGCACTTGTATTGATCCAATATGGAATTAATTCTTTCTTTTGAGCGTAATTTAATATAGACCAAGGATTATATATATCAATACTTCCGATTTTGTATCCGTCATACATAGATTTAACATCATCATTTAAAGTTAAACCATACGTATTTAACAATTGATTAACTTCATCTGTATTAAACCCAAAATACTCACTATAAGCAGTATCGAGTACTGAATTCACATCTAAATTATTCAGATCACTAAAAATATTTTCTTTCGCAACTCTTTGAATTCCAGTAAGTAGTGCATATTTTAAACAATCCGATGTTTTTAAAGAATTATGAAGTAAACCTGATAATCCACCTCGTAATTCTTCATAACAGTCATTCACGTGAGCTTCAACAAATGGTGTATCATACTCATCTATAAAAACCATGACTTGTTTATTGTAGTAAGCATAGAGCCTTTCCATCAAGAATGATAATGCATCATTGATTCCATTTAAATTATTACTGTGAAAATCCATTAAATTAGATTCAATATAATCATGTTCTTTTTGATCATATTTATTTAATTTTTTAAACACATAATCATATTTTGCCCACTCGCTTAGAATTTGTTTTTTTATAGTTGTGATAATAGATTCTCTATCTCTTTTCGCATTCGCAAACGAAATAAAAATAGTAGGATATCGATTCATTTCGTTTATATAGTCAGAATTCATGATCTCAGTATTTTCAAATATATATTTAGAATCTTTTGTCACATCAAAAAAAGAAGCCATCATAGACATGTTTAGAGTCTTTCCAAAACGCCTAGGACGCGTAATCAATGTGACTTTGCTTTTTCTTTCTAAAAATTCCTGAATCATATTGGTCTTATCAACAAAATAATAGTTATTATTTCTGAGTTCTTCAAAATTTGAAATGCCAATTGGAATTGCCTTCATCTATATCACCGCCTATATAATTATATCAGAAATACGAAAAGACAGGAAAAAATTCCTGTCTTACTTTGTTTCAATACCCAATTCTTTTAATTGTGCTGGATCCACTGGACTTGGTGCCTGTGCCATTAAATCCGATGCACTTGCTGTTTTAGGGAATGCGACTACATCACGAATGTTGTCTGTACCCGCTAGAATCATAGTTAAACGTTCTAGACCAATACCTACACCTCCATGAGGTGGAGTTCCATATTGGAATGCATCCATAAACCAGCTGAATTTTTCATGCGCTTCTTCTAAAGTCATACCGATAGCTTCAAATACTTTTTCTTGAAGCTTTTGATCATGAATACGAATGGATCCTGATAATAATTCATAGCCGTTTAATACTAAGTCATAAGCTCTAGAATAACAATGTGCTGGATCACTCAACAATTTATCGACATCTTCTAAGTTAGGTGATGTGAATGGGTGGTGAGCCGCTACATAACGGTTTTCATTTTCATCATATTCAAACATTGGGAAATCAGTAACCCATAAGAATTCATAGGCATCTTTGTTGATCAAATCTAAATCATGGCCTAATTTCACACGCAATGCACCAAGTGAGGATTGAGCCACTTTCTTCTTATCCGCTACGAAGAATACAATATCATTTTCTTCGATATTCAACATTGTACGCAATGCTTCTTTTTCGGCATCGGTTAAAACTTTTGTGACACTTCCCGCAAAGCCTTCGGCTGTTAATTTTAAGTTGGCAAGCGCTTTTGCACCATATACTTTTACATAATCTTGTAGTTTATCCAATTGCTTTCTTGAGAACTTGTCCGCCCCATTTTTAACATTCATAGCATGGATGATGCCACCTTCATTTAAGCAATTTTCAAACACTTTAAATTCAGTGTTTGAGAATACTTCACTGACATTATACAAAGGCATGTCAAAACGTAAATCTGGTTTATCTGAACCATATTTTTCCATACAAGTATCATATGGAATACGTTTAAATTCTGGTAGTTCAATTCCCTTGATATCTTTGAAGATTTCTTTCATCAAACCTTCTGTCATTGACCAAATGTCTTCTTCGTCCACAAAACTCATTTCAATATCGATCTGTGAGAATTCAGGTTGACGGTCTGCTCTTAAATCTTCATCTCTAAAACAACGAGCAATTTGAAAGTAGCGATCCATTCCACCGACCATCAATAACTGTTTGTATAGCTGTGGCGATTGTGGAAGTGCATAGAATTGGCCTTTACTAATACGACTAGGCACTAAATAGTCACGTGCACCTTCTGGAGTCGAACGACACAAAATAGGTGTTTCCACTTCAGTAAAACCATATTTAGCTAAGTAGTTACGAACTAATAAAGTAATACGGTTTCTTAAGATTAGGTTCTTTTGAAGAACTGGTCTTCTTAAATCTAAATAACGATATTTTAAACGAGTATCCTCTAAAGCATCTGTTTCATCCGCAATGATCATTGGTGTAGTGATCGCTGTATTCACAATTTTTACTTCACGAACTACAACTTCAATTTCACCCGTTTCAAGCTTAGGGTTTTTGTCTTTTCTTTCAACAACCCTTCCTTTTACTTGTAGTACATATTCATTACGTACATCACTGATTTGTGTTGCTATATCTTCATTGAATACAAGTTGTGTAATACCATAACGATCTCTTAAATCGATGAAGACCAAAGCTCCAAAGTTACGACGTTTCGCAACCCAGCCACATAAAGTGACTTCTGAATTTACATCTTGAAGACGCAATTCTCCATTGTTATGAGTTCTATACATTTCTATTCTCCTTCATGTTCGTGATGATGATGACTTTCTTCTTCTAATAAAGAATCAACATATGGAATCAATTCATCAACACGAATAGTTTCTTGTTCTTTATGTGCAATATTTTTAACTGTGACTTTCTTTTCTTCCAATTCCGATTTACCTATCAAAATCGCAAGTTTAGCCTTTGCACGATCCACAGCCTTAAATTGTGCCTTAAAGCTTCTTTCCATCATATCCATATCGCAACGATATCCATATGCTCTAAGCTCAGTCAACACTTCAAATGCATAGGTTCTAGCTTCTTTATCAAGGCACATTACATAAGCATCTAATGCCGGTTTTTGTTCCAATTCAATACCTTCAGCTTCTAAGGCAATCAATAGACGTTCCATACCTAGAGCCCATCCAATACCACTCATGCCTTCGGGTCCACCAAAATATGAAATCAATCCATCATAACGTCCACCTGCTAAAACTGTGGATTGTGCACCCATTTCTGAATTCATAGATACAATCTCAAATACTGTATGAGTATAGTAATCCAATCCACGAACCAATTTGTCATCTACTTCATAAGGGATTTCTAATTTATCTAATAATTCACATACTGTATTGAAGTATTCTTGACTGGCTTCATTTAAATAATCTGACATCTTAGGTGCATTCTTCATGCATTCATGATCATGATCTACTTTACAGTCTAAAATACGTAATGGATTTTGTTCATAACGACGTTTACAATCCCCACACAACTCATCTACGTAAGGAGCAAAATATTCTTTTAATGCACTACGATAGTTTGCACGAGACTCATCATCACCTAATGTATTTAGGCATACTTTAATGTCATTTAATCCTAGTGATTTAAGAATTGAGAATGCAAGTACGATTGTTTCTACATCGACATAAGGACTTTTAACACCTAAAGCCTCTACACCAAACTGGTTAAAAATACGCATTCTACCTTTTTGAGGACGTTCATGTCTTGACATAGGTCCCATATAATAGAATTTTGCGGGTAGATCAGGATTTGCGAACATTTTATTTTCAACAAAACTACGAACAACACCTGCAGTTCCTTCTGGGCGAAGTGTTAATGATGTTTTTGAGTTTTCAAGTTTAAAAGTATACATTTCTTTGTTTACCATGTCACTTGAATCGTTTTCTCTTTTGAAGACTTCTGTATGTTCAAAAATAGGTGTACGAATTTCATCATAATTGTACATGTAACAGAAACTTCTTAATGTTTGTTCAAGAGCTTGCCATTTGTAGGATTCATTCCCAAATACATCCTGACAACCTCTAGGAATTTGATATGCCATGCGTTTTCCTCCTTTAAATAAACAAAAAAACGCCCTGATATAAGGACGTTTTAAACGCGGTACCACCTTATTTTATACGTAAAGTATACACCTCAAGTCTTAACGCGACGAACGGTTGGTTTTTGTCCAACTCCTCCAAAGTGTCCCAATAAGTATTCTACGAAAATTTTCACCAGCCATTTTCTCTCTACAGTATATCCTTATTTTCTTCTTTTTCTTAGGATTAATTATTCAGCTTCATCTAGATTTGAAACATTGTGATATACATTTTGTACATCATCAACTTCATCTAGTAAAGTAACTAAACGTTTGAATAAAGTTAAATCTTCACCGTGAAGTTCAACTTCTTCATTTGGAATCATCTTATCTTCTAAGACTTCAAATTTAACATCAGGAATCAATTTTTCAACAACAACTTTTGCATCATCCAATTGTGTTGGATCTACAGTAATTGTCATATATCCTTCTTCGATTTCGATGTCATTTAATTCGATTTCTGCTTCCAATAATGCGTCCATCATAGCTTCTTCATTATCATATTGAATAACGATTACACCTAAGTGTTCATATCCAAATGATACAGATCCACCAACACCTAATTTAGAATGCGATTTATTAAAACAAGCTCTTAAGTTTGCGATTGTACGGTTTGCGTTATCTGTCAAACAATCAATGATGATTGTAGATCCAGCACCCTGTCCAAATCCTTCATAACGAGCACTTGAATAACTTTCATCAGCACTACTTTTTGCTTTTTCGATAGCACGCTTGATTACGTCAGCAGGCACGTTGTTTGCCTTCGCACGATCAATCGCCTTCTTTAAAGTCTGGTTCATATCTGGATTAGGGTCACCGTTTTTTGCAGCAACTAAAATCTCTTTAGAATATCTAGAATAAATTTTTGCCTTCGCATTGGCTGTCTTCTGCATTGCTGCAGCACGAACCTCAAAATGTCTTCCCATAGATTTATCACCTTTCATTTTATTTTTTACAGTTAATTATTATAACAGTCAAAGTCGAATTATTCAACCTTGGCATAACGTTCAATAATTTTTTGAACCAATGGATTTCGAACCACATCACTATTTTCCAAATGAATGATTGAAATACCATCAATATGATCCAAGATTGTACAAGCCTGCATCAAACCTGAATCCTTTTTCTTGATCAAATCGATCTGTGTAACATCTCCCGTTACAATCATCTTACAATTTTTACCCATACGTGTTAAAAACATCTTCATCTGTGCACACGTCGCATTCTGCGCTTCATCCAAAATCACAATAGCATCATTTAAAGTACGTCCACGCATAAACGCTAAAGGTGCAATTTCAATAACTTGTTTCTCCACATACTTTTCAACTGTTTCTAAACCTAGCATCTCATTTAATGCATCATATAAAGGCCTTAGATAAGGATCTACCTTTTCCTTCATATCACCAGGTAAAAAACCAAGGGATTCCCCTGCCTCAACAGCTGGGCGCGTAAGAATGATTTTTTCGACTCGTTCACTCTTTAACATGCTCACCGCATAAGCTACCGCAAGATAGGTTTTACCAGTACCAGCAACACCTGTCGCAAAAACAATTTCATTATGACGCATCGCATCACATAAAATAGCTTGTCCAATTGTTTTTGGATAAATCATTTTACCTGTTTTCGTCTTACATACAGCCTGTAGCTGATGAGCCTTAAAATCTTTTAAACGATTCTTAAAAGCCAAAGAACAAATATAACTTACATCTTGTGAATTTAAACGATGCTGCGTATCAATAATTGAAAAACAAGCCTCAATGACTTCTTCTACTTTATGTGCAGATAAAGTCTCGTTTACTTCCACTTTGATTTTTTGGTCACGAATCATACATACAGATTTAAAGCATTTACTCAACATATCCAAGTTGGAATCTTGAAATCCTGCAAAAATCTGAATCTCTTCAAATGTTCTATCGGAACAATCAAATTCAAAAAAAGACACAAATCTCCTCCTCAAGAAAAAAATCTGCATTAAAAATGCAGATTATTTACCTCTACGTGCTTTACGTGCAGCTTCAGATTTTAACTTTCTGCGTACACCTGGTTTTACGTAAAATTCTCTTTTGCGCGCCTCAGCAAGGGTGCCATTACGAGAAACCTGACGTTTAAATCTTCTTAAAGCGTCATCAAGTCCTTCGTTTTCTTTAAGAACTACTTTTGGCATATTCACAAACCTCCCTTCCCAAGATTAGCAAAAACATTATATCAAAGATTTCATATAATGCAAGCACAATTTGATTTTTTAAGCTAAACTTGCCTGAATACACTCTTTAGCCGCTACATTGTCGCCAACCCAAGGGGCTCTTCCATTTTCACGATAGATAAAGCTTTCATCGCCCTTACCAAGAAGCAATACCGTATCTCCTTCTTGAGCTGAGCTGATTGCCTGATGAATGGCTTCATAGCGATCTTGTACAAACACATGTGGTGTATTTTGAATGCCTGACTTGATTTGTTCGGCAATTTCTTTAGGATCTTCATCACGAGGATCGTCTTCTGTCACTATGATATAGTCACAATACTTATCGGCAAGTTCACCAAAGACTTTACGCTTATGTACATCACGTTTACCAGCTGATCCAAATACCGCAATCAAGCGATGACCTGGCATTGTGACACTACGTCCAAACTGCATCATTTTTTCCATACCATCGGGTGTATGTGCAAAATCAACGATTACGTTGTATGGCTGACCACAATCAATACGTTCCATACGACCTTCAACTTGGGCAATATGTGCACATTTTTCAATGATTCTTTCTAAATCATAACCTGTTTCATTGAGTGCTGCAATAACAGCTAATAAGTTATAAACATTAAAGTTACCCACTAAATTTGTCTTAACCGGATACATATGACCTGAATATACCAAGTCAAATTGCGTACCTTGAGAACTCATCTTAATATTAATAGCACGATAATCTGCTTCACTATTTATCGCATAAGAAATAACACGTGCTTTTGAACAATCCTTTAAAGCTCCATATTTTTCATCATCCTTGTTAATTACGGATACACCATCTTCTTTGACTAAGTTTTTAAACAACAAAGTCTTCGCTTCAAAATAATTTTCCATTGTGCCATGGAAATCCAAATGATCATATGTAAGGTTTGTGAAAATCGCACAATCAAAAGAAATACCATCGACACGATGTTGAGCCAAACCATGACTCGATACTTCTAAAGCGCAAGCCTTCATTCCACAGCGAACCATATCTGCCAATTTAGACTGCAAGAACAATGCATCTGGCGTAGTCAAATTTGGTTGCAACTCAATATCACCATATTTGATCGCAATCGTACCAATATAGCCACATGGTGTTTTGTCGTTGATAATATCACGAATGATATTTGTGATTGTTGATTTTCCATTTGTGCCCGTTACACCATACATCTTCATTTTATCACTTGGACGAGCATAGAAAATACGAGCCACTTTATTCATGGCATCATTGACATCTTCTACACGAATATATACAGCGCCAGGTGCCATATTCAATAATTCTTTTGAATGTACAATACATACAGCTCCATTTTTTATAGCTGAATCAATAAAATCGTGGCCATCATTTGTAAGTCCTGGTAAACAGAAATAAATATTTCCCGGACGAACGGTTCTTGAATCAAAACTTAAACCCGTAATATTGACTGTCGGTGCATTTTTAAATAGTTTGCTTAATCGCATACAACATCCTTCTTTCCATAGTAGGTACCATCTTCAATACGATCCCATTCGATAGTGATTCTACCACTTAATGGTGTATCACTCAATATCTTACAAGAATGATATTGATTTGTATAACCCGTATAATAGCCATCTTGTTTTCTTTCAATCAAGACTTGTACTGGATTAAAACGCTTCATGTCACGTTCTCTGCATGCATTCGAAAGTTCAAGTAAACGAGCCACTCTAGCTTTGGCGACCTTCCCATTGATTTCACCCTTTAAAGTACTTGCCTTTGTTCCATTACGCTTACTATAAGGGAAAACATGGAAGAAGCTTAATTCTAGATCCGCTAGATTTTCATATGTCGTTTCAAATTCTTCATCACTTTCCTGGACAAAGCCTGCAATCACATCCGTTGAAATCGAAATATCTGGAATACAAGAACGAATATAGTTGATTTTTTCTTTAAATTCCTCAATTGTATATGGACGATTCATACGTCTTAATGTTTCATTACATGCCGATTGTACCGGAATATGTAAATGATGACACATACGAGGATTCTCTTTCATTAACGCAATCAATGCATCACTGACTTCTGTAATTTCTATACTTGAAATACGATAATACACAGAGTCTGGCGTATTTTCTAATAAGGCTTTCATTAATTTAGCTAAATCGTATTCTCCATCATCATAACGACCCGTATGAATACCGGTTAACACAATTTCTGTATGTCCTTTATCACATAGATCTTTGGCAATTTGAATCACCTGTTCATGATTTAAACTACGCTCTCTACCACGCGCAAAAGGAATCGCACAATAGGAACAGAATTGATTACATCCATCTTGTACTTTTAAGAAAGCTCTATGCATCGATTCAAAACAATGTACAGGCATAGCTTCAAAATCTTTAAATTGCGTAACCTCATTGACAACGTCAATTTTTTCATGATCCTGTAATGCTTTTTGGATTAAATTCACCAATTCATTTTTTTGTTTGGCACCAATCACAAGATCGGCATCCAAAGCCTTTCTTTCATCTTCACTTGCGAACTGTACAAAACATCCCACAACAACACATAAGGCATTTGGATTCATTCGTTTGGCATAATGAATCTTTTGACGTGATTTGCTGGCGGCTGTGTTTGTGACAGTACACGTATTGATGATACAAATATCACACGCTTGATCCGGTGATACTTGTTCATATCCTAATTCTTCTAATTGACCTGCATAGTATTGTGATTCATACGCATTTACTTTACAGCCTAGTGTAATAATTGAAAATTTCATTTATCCCTTATCCTTCCACATGATTTTGGTATTCAATAGCTGTCAACACATAACAAGCAGCCGTTTCTGCACGTAAGATGTTTTTACCTAGAGAACAATTGTCAAAACCAAATTCATTTAATACTTGAATTTCACTCTCTTCAAATCCACCCTCAGGCCCAATACATACAGTAATGGATTGTGGATTGTCTTTTAAATAATGGGCCATATGTTTTGAAGGATCATTTTCCTTTTCATAGGCCACTAAATTACATTCACTCTTATAATTTGATAGCTTCTTCAACGCAATCACAGGTTCTAATTCCACTAACGTATTGCGATTGCACTGTTTTGTAGCCGCAAGTAAGATTTCATTCCAACGAATGAGTTTCTTTTCAGCTTTTTTTTCATCCAGTTTTACCACTGTATTCTTCGATACAAAAGGAACAATTTTATGAACACCAAGTTCACAAGCTTTTTGAAGCATCCATTCAAACTTATCTTGTTTGATCAAAGCACAACATAAGGTGATCGATTGATTTTCTTCAAAGACATCCACCATGGAATCAATCACTAAATTAGGCTTATTTTCAACATGCCCAAAGAATACCCCTGAATTTTTAGTAACAATACGAATCTTTTCTTTTGATGTCGTACGAAGTACATCAAAGATGTGGTGCGCTTGTTTAGTATCTAAACAAATTACATCCTGTACCGAAACATTTTGATCTAAATAAACTTGTTTCATTATTTTTGTTCGCCTTCCATGCTTAAGCGATTCAATTGTTTGATTTCATATGGTTTTAAACGACGATATTCTCCGGCTCTTAAATCCTTTACGTCTAAGAACGCAAACTTCACTCTGTGCAAACGACGCACTTCATGGCCTAATGCCAGCATCATATTTTTAACCTGATGATTTTTTCCTTCTGAAATCGTTAATTCGAATTGGGTACGATTACGCGTTAAATCTTTTTGAAGCACAAATACTTTTGCCGGTTGATACTTTTCTGTCTTAGTTTTTAATCCTCTTCGTAATTGTTTGATGTCATCATCACTTAAGATACCTTGAAGATTGACAACATATGTCTTTTCTAAGTGATAACGAGGATGAATCATATGGTTACAAAATTCCCCATCATTTGTAAGTAGTAAAACACCACTCGTATCATAATCCAAGCGTCCTACAGAGAAGATTCTTTGGTTTTGTGGCATGTAATCCAATACGGTTTTTCTGCCCTTGTCATCACTACTTGTACATAGACAACCTTTTGGTTTATTCATGATGTAATACACTTTTTCTTCTTTTGAAATCATATTTCCATTGACTTCTATACTATCCTGGTTCGATACTTTTGTACCTAAAACGTCACATACTTTTCCATTGACTTTGACTTTACCATCTAAAATCAATTCTTCGGCTTTTCTTCTTGAACAAATACCTGCTTGGGCAATTACTTTTTGTAGTCTTTCCATTGTCTATTCTCCTTCAAATAATTCTTCACTATTGTTTCTAGTTTGAGGTAGTTCCGGCAATTCTTTTAGATCTTCCAATTGAAAAGCATCCAAGAATTCATCGGTTACACGATATAATAAGGGCTTTCCAATCGCATCTAAACGATCTTTTGCTTCAATTAAGCCACGAGCCACTAATTTCTTTAACATCATTTCACAATTTACACCACGAATCTCTTCAATTTCAACACGCGTAATCGGTTGTTTATAAGCAATAATAGCTAAAGTTTCCATGGCAGCCTGTGAAAGGGTGGGTTGTTTATATTCTTCAAATAATTGTTTGCCATAAGGATATACAAATTCTTTTGTGACAAACTTAAAACGATTCGCATATTCTACAAGTTCAATTCCTTTTGAAGAACTCGAATATTCTTTTTTTAACGCATCCAATAAGACACGTATATCATCCATTTCTAAATTTTGTAGACCATGCATCATCTGGTCCATAGTCAAGCCTTCTTCTCCACTTAAGAATAAAAGGCCTTCTAATATCGCTTTCGCATTATCCATTCTACAAATCCTCTCTTGCGACCCAAATCATTTGCGTCTCATCAATGGAATACGTCATCCATTTTTCATGTATTAAATCTAATATCGATAAAAAAGTCACAATCACCATATGTAAGCTTGTACAATCTGCACATAGATTTTGAAATGAAATAGACCCCTCAAGATGTTTCATTCTCTCTTTGATTTGTACTGCTCTTTCTTCGATTGATAATTCTTTGATTGTGATCTTTGTTTCATACGGTTGTAAAAGCTCCATGCGCACAATACAATGGCGCATTGCCTTCATTAAATCATAAGGTGATTGTGCTTCTAAAGTATCACTTTCAACAGGTACTTTCCATTCTTCCACTAAACTAGAAACGGGACGCGAAAAATGCAGTTGTCTTTGTTCGTAATCTTCCTTTAAGGCTAGACTTACTTCTTTATATCTTTGATACTCTAATAATCTTGCGACCAGTTGATCACGCTGATCTTCTTCATATTCTTCTTCTACTTCAACCGTTTCTCTTGGCAGAAGTTTCTTTGACTTATATGCGATAAGACTTGCCAACTCTGACAAATATTCGCTAGCTACTTCTAGATGCATATTTTGCATGGCATGAATATAATCAATATATTGTGTTGCCAAAACATTCATATCTAAGTCAAACAGATCCAATTTATTTTCTTTGATCAAATGCAGCATCAGATCCAAAGGACCTTCGAACTGATCTAACGTTATTAAAAAATCCATACTATCACCCATATTAGTCATTATAACAAATTTTAAAAAGCTTTTCATCTCTAACGAGTAATGTTAGAATAATTAGACAGGAGGTATGTCATGCGTAGAGCCATTCTCTTTTTAATTTTTGCGTTGTTTTTAGCGATGGTCATTCAGCCAAATTTAAATAAACAAATTAAAGAAAAATCAAAAATCGATGTTCCTGAACAAACGAATTCGACAATTATTACCAATGATACAGTTGACAATTCGCGCGGTAGTTCGACAGTTGTAAAATCGTAAATACTCCAAATGTCGCTTATGTAGCGC
>NZ_JANFYN010000018.1 GCF_024460475.1 Holdemanella sp. MSK.7.32
CACATCCAGAAATGCTTCAGAAAAAGAAGATTAACACAGTATCTAAAGTGATTCAAAACAAAACATGTCATCGTCAGGCAGTGAGTGATACAATGGCTGACAAGGCCATAGAGTACTCTAAAACCATCTATTCAGGATGTGATAAGGATGATATTGAAGTATTAATCCTTCAGAGATTCATCAAGAAATTAAATGAAGATATGGCAGAGGCTGAAAGAACAATTGGTGAAATGATCAAGCTTGCACAGGAACTACCTGACTTTAATATAATCAAATCCATACCAGGTATTGGAGATAACCTAGCTGCACGCATTATTGCAGAACTAGGTGATATGACAAGATTTAAAAAGAAGAATGAGTTAGTAGCTTTTGCCGGACTGGATCCAAGAATTAGCGAAAGTGGACAAAATGATGGGGATCATATGCACATTACTAAAAAAGGCAATAAACGATTAAGGTGTTTATTATATCTGGCTGTAACGTGTTCTATAAGGCTTAAAAGAGATGATAATAGTATTAAAGATTTCTATATAAAGAAAAAGCAGCAATCAAACCCGATGTGTTCGAAAGCTGCAAAGACTGCATGTGCCAGTAAATTAGTCCGAATAATTTATAGCATGTGCAAAACTGGTGAGTTATACCAGTACAACAAATAACAACAAGATTATACGCCTAAACCACCCTGAAAAAAAGCGCTTTTTCTTCAGGGATTTTCAGCGTGCAATAAAAACCATGAAAAATCATTGATATTTTTTTAATTTTTACTTGATTTCTATTATCCAATTTTTTATGTTAGAATGTTTTGGGTGATACAATGAACAATCCTTATCCTTATTCAAATGACAATAAAAGATATCAAACCATTAATTATTATTTTCGCAACAAATACCATCAAAAAGTAGCGAAAATTCCATTAAATGCAGGCTTTACCTGTCCAAATCGTGATGGATTTAAAGGAACAGGAGGATGCACATTCTGTTCAAGTATGGGCTCCGGTGATAGTATTTTATGTTTTGATGATTCATTGCAGAAACAATATCAAGAAGGCTTAAAGCGCATGCAAAACAAGTGGCCCGATTGTATTGGGTTTGCGTATTTTCAAAGTTATTCCAATACATATGCTCCACTATCTATCTTGAAGAAAATATATGACCCTTTCTTTAAAGATCCAAATATTCCTGGCGTTGCGATTGCGACACGTGCCGATTGTTTAAATGATGAAATCATAGCTTACTTAAATCAACAAGATAAAGAAGTCTGGCTAGAACTTGGTCTTCAAAGCGTACATGAAGATACAATGGAAAAGTGTAATCGTAAACATAGTACAAAAATTGTGTTTGATTGGTTAGACAAATTAAAGGATACAAACATCAAAACATGTATCCATATTATCAATGGGCTTCCTGGTGAAACCAAACAAGACATGTTAGAAACTGTCAAACAGATTTCTAAACATCCTGTCGATGCGATCAAGATTCATATGCTGCACTTAATTGAAGGTACACAAATGGCTAAAGAATATGAAAAAGAACCATTTCATATTTTAACTTTAGAAGAATATGTCGATATTGTCGTCGATCAATTGGAGTTATTACCCCAAGAAGTCATCATTGAACGTTTAACAGGTGATGGAATTGCGAAAGATTTAATGGAACCAAAATGGACAATCAAGAAAACGATTGTGACAAATGAAATTGATAAGTTAATGGTAAAAAGAAATACGTGGCAAGGCAAACATGTCTAACCACGTATTTTTATTTTTATTTCAAATTTAAACAATAATATCTTTTCTTACCACGACGAATGATTACATAGTTAGATACATAGGCTTGAGTAGAATCAATAACCAAAGCTTCATCATTGACTTTGACACCGTTTAAGCTAATGGAGTTTCCTTTGATCCACTCTCTAGCTTCACGACGACTCGAAGCAATCTTAGCCTCAACTAAAACATCGATTAAAGTCTTTCCAGCTTCTTGGTCTACTTTGTCCATGTTTTTAACCGCATCTAGACGTTGTTGTTCATCCAAATCATTAAGTTGACCTCTGAATAATGCGTTTGTGATTTTTAAAGCCGATTCTAAACCTTCTTCACCATGTAAATCACGTACAACTTCTTCAGCCAATTTCTTTTGTGCCTCACGTCTTCCAGCATCTTCTTTTAAAGATACTTCTAAAGCATCAATTTCTTCTTTTGTTAGGAATGTTAATTTCTTTAAATATTCAATGACCTTTGAATCATCCGTGTTGAATAAGAATTGATATAATTCATAAGGTGAAGTCTTTTTAGGATCCAACCAAACCGTTCCTGTTTCACTCTTACCAAATTTAGTTCCATCCGCTTTCGTAATTAATGGCATAGTCAAGCCATAACATTTCACGTCTGCACCACATTTTTTACGAATCAACTCTAGACCTGAAGTGATATTTCCCCATTGGTCTTGTCCACCAATCTGCATTGTACAACCTCTTGTCTGGTATAGATTTAAGAAGTCCAAAGATTGAAGGATCATATAAGAAAATTCTGTATAACTGATTCCTGAATCTAAACGTTTTTTAACAGTTTCTTTATTCAACATATAGTTTACATTGAATAATTTTCCATAATCACGTAAGAAATCAATAATTGTGATATCTTTTGTCCAATCTAAGTTATTGACCATGTCAAAGCCCCATAATTTAGAGATTTGTGCATGTAATGCATCATAATTTGATTTTAATACTTCTGGAGTCAACATACTTCTTTCTCCAGTTGCCTTTGGATCTCCAATAAATCCAGTGGCTCCACCCACCAACATGATTGGGTGGTGTCCATGTTTTTCTAAACGTTTTGCCATCAACAAAGATGAATAGTGCCCAATGTGTAAGCTATCTGCCGTTGGATCCGTACCAATATAGAATGTAACTTCCCCATTATTGATGACATCTTCTACTTCTTCACTTGTGACGTTGTCAACTAGACCACGCCATTTCAATTCTTCAAATAATTCCATTTTGTCCTCCTGATAATAAAAAAAATCGCCCTATAAGGACGATTGAATCGCGGTACCACCTTACTTCATACAAAATATTTTTTGTATGCACTTAAACCTTTAACGCAGGTATACGTCAAAATTGAAGCTCCAAGGTGTATTCCACAGGTCTATTTGAAACTTTACACCAACCAGTTTCTCTCTAAGAAATAGATAATCTGTGTACTCTTTCTTATCATAGCGAATTTATTATATCGAATCTAGAATCTAAACTCAATATATATGTTTTAAATTGTTGTAAATTTTAAAGATAAATGGTTTACAAGGCAAGATAAAGTTACCAATATATTCATGCACTACAGCATTAAAACCTCTTTTAAAATCAAAAACTCCATATCCCTCTTGTTCAGGTTCGAATAAACCACTAATACCATAGAAGTTATAGTACTCATACCCTTCTTCTATAGCTTCTTGAATCATATTCCAATGAATCGCATATGGTCCTCTAAAGACTCTTTGTTCATAATTACTTGATCCTACCAAATAAATAATTTGATTTGAATACTTCAAGAATAAACAACAAGCCAATGGTACTATTTCACCATATTCATTTCTTAAACCTGAAATTTGGTTTAATTTTTTCTTTAAAGAATTATAGTATTCTTCATCCGTCTTTAAACGTTTTTCCTTTTTAACATTACCAGGATTTGATTCTAAGAATATCTTTGTCTTTTCAATATCTTTTAAAGTCTTATCATATTCTTTCTGTATTTTAGAAGAATATTGATCTAAATCTAAATAAGACAACCACGTTTCTACATGATCATCGCCATAGAACTCATAAAGTTCTTTATAATAGTTTAAATCAAAAGCATGGAAGTTATGACGCTTACTCGTCTCTTGTTCCATAGAATCTAGAATATCTAATTCATTAACATTTAATTTTCTGACATTTACACAATATTTTTGTGCACTACGAACGTCCTGTCTTGTTGTGTAAGAAAACTCTTTAAAAATATCATCGGCCGTTTTATTACGTAGATCTAAACTTGAACACCAACGACACTCTTTATTTAAATCATAGCCTTGAGTCAATGGAAGTTGTACAAAGCCTGATGACTTCAAATTTTCTACTACATCAAAATTATTGAATCCACCTTCAACAATATTTCCATCTTTATCTCTTTCTTGTAAATCAATCTCCGGATCTGTTTCTAGATACACAACATTCTTCTTTTTAAGATATTTTTTCAACTCGGATACAAAACTATTAAGCTTATCCTTTTGTTTATAATCAGCAATAAATCCTCTTGAAATATAACAATATTTAAAGACTTTCATCAAAGGAATATATGCAAGCATACATGTTGCATATACATTACCTTGCTCACTAGCTTGAATAAATTCAACTTGCCAGCCATCATGCATAAACTTTTGTGCCTGAAAATCCGATTGTTGAAAGATAACAGCATCAAGAGTATCTAAATAATTACGATACTCTTGGATACTTATGGTTTTAATTTGCATAAACACACCTTCTTAGTTGGCAACAATGTTTACAACTTTACCCTTAACAACGATCACTTTACGAATTGTCTTTCCTTCAAGCTGGCGTTGAACTGTTTCAAGTTCCATAGCCTGTTTTTGAAGTTCTTCATTGCTTGAACCAACAGCCGCTTCAAACTTACCACGCACTTTACCATTGACCTGAACAACACAAGTGATTGTATCTTCCACTAATTTAGCTTCATCATAGGTTGGCCAAGGCTCATACGCAATTGTAGATTCGTGACCTAATAATTGCCACATTTCTTCACCAATATGAGGTGTAATACATGAAAGCATCTTCACGATTCCTTCGGCATATGGTTTATAAACGGTGTCAGCCTTATATGCTTCATTCACAAAGATCATCATTTGTGAAATAGCTGTATTGAATCCTAATGATTCATAATCTTCGGTAACCTTTTTAACAGTCTGGTTATAGACCTTATCTAATTTACCATCATTTGTATCTGTGACTTTACCAGATTCAATAAATAATCGATAAACACGATCAATCCATCTTCTAGCACCATCACATCCAGCCATTGACCATGGTTTACTTTGTTCTAATGGTCCCATGAACATTTCATATAAACGTAGTGTATCGGCACCATATTTTTTTACGATGTCTGAAGGATTGACAACATATTTAGGGAATCGTTTTCCCATTTTAATTCCGTTTTCACCTAAAATCATACCTTGGTGCACTAATTTCTTGAAAGGTTCTTTACATGCCACAATACCCTTATCGTATAGATAGTTGTTCCAGATACGTGAATACATCAAATGTCCTACCGCATGTTCTGGTCCACCAACATATAAATCAACAGGCATCCAGTGCTTTAATAATTCTGGATCGGCCAATTGTTTATCATTGTGTGGATCAATATAACGTAAATAATACCATGAAGATCCAGCAGAACCAGGCATTGTACTTGTTTCACGAACACCCTTTACACCATTTTGGTTGTATTGTTTCCATTCTGTCGCATTTTCAAGTGGTGCTTTTCCATTGTGTCCCTTATAGTCTTCTAACTCCGGTAAAATCAATGGCAATTCTTCATCTGGAAGAACATAGTCA
This sequence comes from Holdemanella sp. MSK.7.32, assembly GCF_024460475.1. Classification (GTDB taxonomy): domain Bacteria; phylum Bacillota_I; class Bacilli_A; order Erysipelotrichales; family Erysipelotrichaceae; genus Holdemanella. The sequence goes on from NZ_JANFYN010000018.1 coordinate 5,599, forward strand.
GTTCCATCTTCTAAGTGTACGATTGGTACGGGTTCTCCCCAATAACGCTGACGAGCAAAAATCCATTCACGGAAACGATAGTTTACTGTTTCTTTGGCAATCCCCATATCCACTAATTTTTTAGTGATAGCTACTTTTGCCTCTTCTACAGTAAGACCTGTAAATTCTTCGGAGTTGATTAGCTTGCAGCCTTTTCCTAAATAGTCCTGTTTTTCAAAGGCATGCTCACTTACGTCTCGTCCTTCGATAACTTGAATCCTGTCAATATTGTGGGCAATCGCATATTCAAAGTCACGTTGATCATGACTTGGTACAGCCATAACAGCACCCGTTCCATAATTTGCCAAAACGAAATCTCCAATAAAGACTTCAACTTCTCTGCCATTGACTGGGTTGATGGCTTTAATACCTTCTAGACGACATCCTGTTTTTCCTTTATTCAATTCTGTACGGTCCATTTCAGATTTAGAAACCGTTTCTTGAATATAAGCTTTTACTTCATCTTGATTTTTAATTCTAGGCATTAATTCCTGCACTAAATCTCCATCTGGTGCAAGTACCATGAATGTAATACCATAAATTGTTTCAATACATGTTGTAAAGATAGAGAATTTTCCTCCACCTACAATTTCAAATTGAACCTCAACACCCGTTGAACGGCCAATCCAGTTTCTTTGCATTTCCTTTGTCGATTCTGGCCAGTCAATTTCATTTAAACCTTCAAGTAATCGTTCCGCAAAAGCAGCCTGGTCGATACATAGTTGTTTCATATTTTTACGAATAACTGGATATCCACCACGTTCACTCTTACCATCGATAACTTCATCATTCGATAATACTGTACCTAATTCTTCACACCAGTTTACTGGCATGTCTACATATTTGGCATAGCCATCTTTATACAATTGTTTAAAAATCCATTGTGTCCAATGATAGAATTCTGGATCAGATGTTGCGATCATTTTTGACCAGTCATAGTCAAATCCTAATTCCTGCAACTGTTTTGTGAAAGTCTTGATATTTGTTTGTGTAAAGCCATTTGGGTTATTTCCTGTTTGAACAGCATATTGTTCAGCTGGAAGTCCAAATGAATCATACCCCATTGGGTGAAGCACATTATATCCTTGCATACGTTTCATACGCGAAACAATATCTGTAGCTGTATATCCTTCTGGGTGTCCAGCATGCAATCCGACACCACTTGGGTATGGGAACATGTCTAGTGCATAAAATTTAGGTTTTGAAAAATCCCAAACATCCGTTTTGAATGTTTCATGATCTGCCCAATATTTCTGCCATTTCTTTTCTACTTCTAAATGATCGTACATATTAGCCTCCTATTAAAAATAAAAAACGCCCTTGAAATCTAAGGACGTTTGTACGCGGTACCACCTTAGTTCACAATTCTCATTGTGCCCCTCAAACTCTTTATCGCAGAGTATACGGATAACATTACTCATCAGCTCCTTAGCAAGTTCAAAGGCTGTACAATGCTAAATTTCACCAACTTTAGCTCTCTAAAAATTGTCATTTCCTTCTACTACTCTAATTCATCGCTATGAGTCAATTTTATCTTTTTTTTCATTGTTCGTCAATATCAACCGAAACGATTGCCTTATCATCATAATAGATTTTCATTGAAACATCTAAATATGTACATTCAATAAAAGTCTCATGATCTTCAAAATGCACATCTATATTCTGTATCCTTTCATCTTTGTCCTTTAATATTTTTTCACTCGTATGACACAACTTAATGCGATTATTATGATGGATCATATGCTTGGCATGATCTACAATGGATAGTTCAAGAATATTTTGTTGATTTGCCTTTAATAAATACACATTTTGAAGGGTACTCAACGATAAAAAAGATACAATCTGAAGCACTAGAAACAAACACACTAGACTTACTTCACTGGCATACCCATTAATAGAGTTCAAAGTCATAGGCTTTATTCTTCTTTTTGAACCAAACATAATATCCATCTTCTTTCTTATAAAATATAGCCTCATCAATTTGTTCCATATAGATTTCATAGCCAGGACTCTTCACAATGCGATGCTTATCAAAATACAAGACCTTCTTTTCATGATTTAAAATATAACTTAGACAATCCGATTCTATTTTCAAATCATTTGATTGTGCAAGTTCTCTTCTTAATTGTAAAACCGCAAATTGATTCTGCGTATCCACATCCATATGGGCAAAGTGCAAAGCACAACGCATAAGCATACAGCCTAATAAGCTGACTAAACTTGTGATAAACAACGCCAACAAAGCTTCAATCAGAGTAAAACCATTTCTTTTCAATTTTTTCATCAATCTTTAGATTCCTTTGAAAATATAAAGTATAAATACCATTCAATATAAGACTTGCACAAACCAAAATCACAAAGAACGCAAACAAGGCATCTTCGAGTAAAAAGCCATTATTCTTTTTCAAGACGAACCCTCCCAGCTCCAACCTGGAAAACAAGTTTCATTTGACTCGATGCATTTTGACAATGAAGTGACATAGCCTTAGACATGTTGCCCTTGGCATTGTAGTAAAAAGATACATGATCACACGCAATATCATGGGGTATTTTATATTCAACATCATCCATATAGATCGAATCACCAATTTCAACATACACTTTTCGATGTTTTACATACGCTTTTTCCTGAGCCGTAATACATAGAGTCTGCAGATTTTTCATAAACACATATAAAGAAGAGTGCATCTTTGTAGAAAGCCCAAATCCAAGCATAGAAACAATAAGCAGCACCACTAACATTTCAATGAGGGTAAATCCATTCTTATTGGGATACGGCTTGCCCATCTACGATCACCACTTTACTATGATCCGGACATGTATCCTGTCCTTTTTTTAAATAACCAAAATCAATCAATTCCTGCACGCTGGTTGGCGTTTCTAATTGATCAATTTCATATAACATGATTTGCGAGTTGACAATTTCAAGTAAAGCTTCACACCCCTTATTACGAATAATCTTTTCTTTTTGTTGAATATTTGGAAGTGTGATTAATAAAAGTAGCGCAACAATCAACATCACAATCATCATTTCAAGTATTGTAAAACCATTTTTCTTTTCCATTTTTCTTTCTCCTTTTAGAATTGATTTAACATATTGAGTGGCATCATCATAATTTGATAGACAATCAAAACTAAGATTCCAATACTGATATACGAAAACAATTGAATACCCGTCGATATCTTCTTGACAGACTTTTCTAGATCTAGACTGCATTTCTTCATGTACAAGTCAAAAAAGACGTGCATTTGGTTGCTCGTTAAGGCATAGACCAACATCTTTTTAAAATCCGAATCAAACACTTCGATTTCTAGAAAACTTTTTTCTAGACTCTTTCCATTTTTTAAACACGCAAGAATTTCATTTGAAACCTTTCCAACAACACTAAAATTCATACACGCTAATGTTTCTAAAATTTCCTGTGTCGAAGTATAAGACTTGTCTAAAGCTTGATACATACATACAAATTGGAGCGATATCATTTTTTTCATTAACTGAAATGGACATTTCATCTTCGAATTGTATTTATAAAACAATACATAATAAAGAAACAAATAGAAGATCATGGATAGAATCGTAAATCCAAAACCCCACTTTAATAGATGGATAAACACAAATACCATTCCATTTGAAATGTAGTCTTTCATTTGAACAAGGACATAGTCTGAAAAGAATTGAATCATAAAGAACGCAAAGATCAATAAAAAGAACGGATAGCTAATCTTCTTTAAAAGTGTTTCAAAAAAAGTATTCGAACTTTTCTCAATTTTATTTACACAATCCAACGCATCACTTAAATTTAATTTTCTAGATAGAATTCGCAAATATTTAAAATACAATTTCTTTTGATTTCGAGTAAATATTTCTTGAAGACTCATCCCTTCTTTTAAATACGTTATGATTTCTTCATCCTTTTTAAATGTTAAATGAATCAATGTATCTAATGGCAAGCCTTGATTCATCAACATCGCAAATTGTTCAATTTCATCCCGATAAACTAAGACTATCGTATTTTGCCTGGGCATCCACGATATATCCTTTTTCAATACCTTCTGTAATCTTTTTAGATAAAGTTTTAAATTCTTTTGGATACCTTCCGTGTTCCAAGACATACTGCAACGTTTTTTGATCCATGATTTCATAAACACATACCTTAGAGTCACCTTTCGAATATAGGCGTTGTGAAATAATGGCCGTACAAACACTAGCCAGATCTTTCTTAGATACACCTAGATCTTCAAGACGACGAATACACTCCTTTCCATCTTTGGCATGAATACTCGTAAAAACAAAGTGACCGGTTAAACTCGCTCTCAAGACCATCTTTGCGGTATAGCTGTTTCTTGTTTCACCAATACAAATAATGTCAGGATCATGCCGCAACAATTGTTCAATACCGACATCATAGGTAAATCCCATACTTTCATTAATCTGCAGCTGCAAGTAAGAATCATCCTCAATCTCAATGGGATCTTCAAGGCTGACCACTTTATGCTTCTTGGTTTTGGCAATCTCATGAAGTAAGGCATGTAGCGTCGTGGTCTTTCCACTATTGGTCGGACCTACACTAATAACTAAGCCTTGTCTTAATGGCACAAGTGAATTGAAAAAATGCGTGTCTTCTTTCCATAAAGATAAAACATTTAGTTCAATCGCATGCATCGTATTCAACATTCGAATAACACCTGTTTGCACGTTATGATTATTCAGCATACTGAAACGACAAAAGATTTCGTGATTATGAAGTAAAATTTTGAATTGGCCACTCTGTGGAACATATGGACTGGTAAGATCCATTCTAGAAATGAACTTGAGATACTCAAAGAATGCGGGCTGCCAAATATCTTGGTAGACATCTAACATTTCATTTTGCGTTCGAAGTTTGATTTGAAGTTTTTGATTCTGCACGACAAAATGAATATCACTTGCCTTTTTTTCAATCGCATACGCAATGAGATCTTGCAATAAATCATCCATTTTTTATCACCCCTTCTCATATACGAAAAAAAAAGCAGAAATTCTAATAAATTTCTGCATATTTTAAACTTTCGTTCCATTTTTTCTCTTGCGATAAAGAAGTGGATGGGCCATGACCTGGATACACTTTATAATCCTTGTCTAATTGAGCCAATTTTTTTAGAGATTGTTTCATACTAGATACAGAGCCTGTTGCCAAATCCATTCTTCCAATAGATCCTTGAAATAAAACATCTCCAGTAAATAAACAATCTTCAATTTTTAATACAGTTGAACCAACGGAATGTCCTGGACAATACATGGCTTCTATATCAAATCCTGCAATGGTGTTCTTTCCTTCTAAAATGGGTTTACATTTTGCGCCACATGTAACATCCATATAGAAGGCAGAAGATGAATTTAAATCGGGATCTTGAAGAAAATCAAATTCATTGGGATTTAAATACACATCGCAATGGAATGCATCCACAATCTTATCTATACCTGAAATATGATCAAAGTGTGCATGTGTTAAAACAATGGCTTCTAGAGTGCATTCATTTTCTTTTAAGATGAATTCAAGGTTTGGATACATATCTGCAGGATCAATCAAGATGGCATGATGATTTTCCATCACCAAATAACAATTCGCCTGTACGGGTCCTAAGGGTTGTTGAAGTACTTTCATAGTCTAATACATAAAAAAGACCGAATAAAACGGTCTTTCTTACTTTTTCTCCTTATGTTCAGTCTGCTGATTGCATTTTGGACAATATTTTTTAACAGTCATACGTTCAGGATGTTTTTTCTTATTTCTTGTACCAATATAATTTTCTTCACCGCAAACAGAGCACTTAAATGTAATACGATCTCTCATGTTCAGTCCTCCTCACATTAGTAATTACTAGTTGATTCTAGCATAACTTACAAGTCAATTTCAAGTCATTTTCAAAATTTTAACTTGCTGGATACAATTCAAAATATTTTTTTACCACTTCTGGCATAACAGCCGTTGTACAAATGTTTGGTGCAACGCTCTTAGTATTCATTGAAGAAGTCGGTGCCGAGCACGCAAAAGACATCGTTGGAGACGAACTTGGTGCATATCCAACTAGGTTTGCGGTTGTATAGTCGTCAACTTCAGCTGTACCTGTTTTAGCCGATACTTCCACGCCAATATCCTTTAGCTCATCCCCACAATAGCCAGAAGATACACAGGCTCTAAATCCTTGTTGCACACGCTCTAAATATTGCGCATTCTTTTCAGGTAATGTAGATTTAATTTTTTTGCCTTTACTCACAACTACTTCACTCGAATTGACTTCTGTCGCATAAGCCATAAAGTGTGGTTCATATAAATTACCACCTGAGGCAATGGTTGTACTATAAGTAGCCAATTGAAGTGGTGTATACATATCAAACTGACCAATCGAATAGTTTAGTAACATGCCTGGTTCAGAACCATAACCCATATAAGAGCTCGATTCATTTGGCACATCCACACCCGTCTTATTGCCTAGGCCAAACATCGAATAATAAGAACGCATTAAATTTAGCGTACCCTGAAGGTCTGCCACAGCTAATGGTTCTTTTTCTACATAGCTTGAACCGGCTAAACGGATGGCTACATTAAACATATAAACGTTACTACTTACTTGTAGTGCAGATACATCATCAACAGGTCCATGGTCTTCATACGAACCAAATTCTTGACCACCAATATTCATAACTTTATCGACAATCACTTCACCTGGACTTACGGCATGTTCACTCTCACCCATATAGACAGTAGCCCCCTTGATACAAGATCCTGGGTTCACTAAAGACATATAGTTACCAGAGGCAAAGTAGGTCATTTCTTTAGTGTCTAGATCCATTTGATAGCCAGACATCGCAAGTACCGAACCATCTTTTGAATTTAAAACAGTCGTAAATAAAGATTGGAAGTTTTCACGATTTTTCGTACCACCATTCTCACTCAAAGTATTCTTTAATACATTATCTAATGTAGATTGAAGATCGATATCAATTGACAAATGAATGTCATATCCTTTTTTGGCTTCCTGAATCACTTCTTTTTGCGCTAGCCCCTTTGAATCATAGGTGATCTTGGCAATTTCTGGAGTTCCTGCTAGTAAATCATTATATTGATATTCTAGGCCCGATTTTCCAACACTCGCATTATATTGATAACCTTTCGATAGATAATAACTGGCAAGCTCACTTGGTAATCCTTGGGTACTTGTAGTAACACTGCCTAAAACGTCGGATAAAGATTCGCCATATGGATATTCGCGTTTCCAACCTCCAAAATCAACGTCAAAACCAGGAAAATCCGTTTTGTGTTCCACTAAATACGCGACATCATCATCACTGACATCTTCTAATACAACATTTTCTTGACCTGTACTTTGGTTGGCCACCATTCTTTGGTAGATAACACACATCTTTAGATCAGCCTGAGACATTTCTCCAATTTGTTTCTTACCAATACGATTCATTAAAATTTGATATCTTTTACTTTCAGCATCATCACCCCATGCCCCATTTTTATATTGTTTCAATTCTTTCGCAGTCAATAAATGATTGGCGGCATATTCACTATCACTCGGTGATAAGAATGATTTGTATGTGATATACGCTTGTTTTTTATCTTCATCCGTAAAATCTTTAGCACTGACACTGAAGACTTTTACAATACGCTTGGCATACAATTCATAGTCATCTTCATCAAAATTATTGGGTGAAGTAAAAACGATATTGTGACTGACTACTGTTTTAGCTAAGATTCTTCCCTTACAATCATAAATCTGGCCTCGTGGTGCCGATGTATATTGTTTGATGGACGTATAGTCTTCACGCTTTGCGGTATAGTCATTATATGAAATGATCTGCAGATAAAACAATCGTAAAAAGATGACCAAGAAGCACACGACTATTGTGAGTGTAAGTATCAATATACGATTGGAAATGACTTGATCAACAGATACATTTTGATTTGCCCTTTTCAATGTTTTTCTACTCTTTTTCAATTGGATCCCCCTTTGTACGAAACAATATATATTATACACGTTTCCAAGATGAAATGGAAAAAAAAGAAGGAATGGCGTATACTTTAATCATGGAGGTTGTCTATGAAAAGAACAGAAACTCGTCAAGTAAAAGTAGGAAATCTTGAAATTGGACATAATAATCACGTCATTATTCAATCTATGTGTAACATAGAGACTAAAAAGGCCGATGAAGTTGCCAAACAAATTTTAAACCTAGAAAAAATGGGATGCGAATTGATTCGTGTCAGCTGTATGGATATGGAGGATGCCAAAGCCATTAAAGACATTAAGAAACAAATTCATATTCCATTAGTAGCCGATATTCATTTTGATTATCGTTTAGCCTTGGCATGTATTGAGGCCGGTGTGGATAAGATTCGTTTAAATCCAGGTAATATTGGGGCTAGAGAAAATGTAGAAAAGGTTGTGAAGGCGTGTAAAGAAAAACACATTCCGATTCGTATTGGAATCAATGGTGGTTCTTTAGAAAAGGATATTCACGAAAAATATGGCAAGCCAACAGCCCAAGGTATGATTGAAAGTGCTAAAAGACATGTACAAATTCTAGAAGATCTAGATTTCTATGATACTGTATTATCTTTTAAATCCAGTGATCCATTACTTTGTATTGAAGCTTATCGCTTGGCTGCCCAAACCTTTGATTACCCACTACACTTAGGTGTAACCGAAGCAGGTACTACAATGACAAGTGCCATTAAGTCTAGCTTAGCTTTAGGTACATTATTAAATGAAGGTATTGGAAATACGATTCGTATTAGTGTGAATGGGTCTCCTGAAAAAGAAATTCCCATTGTCAAAGAATTATTAAAAGATTGTAAATTGATTCAAAACGTACCGAATCTAATCGCATGTCCAACTTGTGGACGTACACAATGGGATATGGAGCCAGCCGTAAATGAAATTGAAAGCTATCTTCAAACCGTCAATAAAGATGTCACAGTCGCCATCATGGGATGTGCTGTCAATGGTCCAGGAGAAGCAAAACATGCCGACATCGCCATTGCGGGCGGCAAAAAAGAAGGGTTATTGATCAAGAAGGGTAAAATCATTGAAAAGATTCCTCAAGACAAGATTGTGGCTCGTTTAAAAGAAGAAATTGATAAATTTTAAAAAATCTCAGCGCAAAGCTGAGATTTCTTCTTTATAAGGCGCCTTTCCATCAATAAAAGGTGTCTCTAATATTTTTGTGACATGTTCTAATTTAGGATGATGCACAATGGAATACAATACATCAAAGCCTATATAGCCTTTTCCTAAATTTTCATGCCGATCCTTATGTGCACCAAGTGGATTTTTAGAATCATTGATATGCATACATAAAAGATTCTCTAAACCTACAATAGAATCAAATTGATCTAAAACCTCATCAAAATGCGTAATATCATACCCGGCATCCCAAATATGGCATGTATCCATACAATAGCCAATACGCGATTTTTTATGGATTCCTGCATAGATCTTGGCTAATTGTTCAAAGGTAAAGCCACACTCATTCCCTTTTCCAGCCATCGTTTCAAGGGCAATTTTAACTTCTGTATCATCATGATCTAACACTTCATTTAAACCATGGATAATCCATTCAATACCTACATCCATACCCGCTCCTACATGACTTCCTGGATGCAGTACAAGTGTTTTTGCACCAATTTGAGAAACACGCTCTAACTCCGTCTTTAAAAAGTCTTGACCAAACTGGGCTGTTTCTGGTTTTAGAGCATTAGCCAAGTTAATGATATACGGTGCATGTACAATCACGCGATCGATAGAAAAATTGTGTTCAGCCATATAGTCTTTGGCTTCTTCTATCTTTAATTTAGATACGTCCACACGACGCGTATTACTTGGAGGACCCGTATAAATCATACAGGCATTCGCTCCATAGGATAGTGCTTCTTCAATAGCACCTTTAAAGTAATTTGGAGCTTTAAAAGATACGTGACTACCTAAATAGATCATACGTCCATTCCTTTTTGGCGTTGTCTTTCTTTCGCACGTTCTTTTTGTTGGCGCTTAATATCCGACTTAATCATTTCACGACGCTTTCTACGTTTCATACGATCAATTTCCTGGCGTTGTCTTTTCTTATAATTTGGTTTTACTTTCTTTTTCTTGTGAACGATTTTTTCCACTTCTTCATGAAATTCATCCTTTTTCATAGGACGCTTGTTCACATATGGTTTCAAATCTACAAATTGTTTATTCTTTACATCCTGATGTTCAAATTCAATGCCTTGTTTGATTAAAGACTGAATTGATTTCGCATCACTTTCTTTATATAAAGCGATACATTGTCCATCACGACTCGCTCTTCCGGTACGACCTGCACGGTGGATGTAAAATTTTAAATCTTTTGGGAATCCACAACTAATAACGTGCGTAATTCCTTCTAAGTCAATTCCACGACTGGCAATATCGCTGGCGACAATGTAGCTTTTCTTCTGGCTTTGAATCATTTTAATGGCCTGCATACGCGCACGTGATTCAAGACCTGAGTGAAGTTCGACTAGATCATAGCCATTTTCACGCATGGTATTCGCAATACTTTGAGCTTCTAGCGTTGTATTCGCAAAAATCAAACATACATAAGGTTGAATACATGGAAGTACGTCTAAGATCTTTTGTTCGTAGCTCTTATGCTTACAAGGAACTAAAATGTGTTTTACATCGCTTTGGAAAGCTTCTTCCTTTTTGATTTCAATAAATTCTGGATCATATAAATATTTCTTTAAGAATGGTTGTAAAGATTCTGGAATGGTTGCCGAGAAAACCATCATTTGAACCTTCTTATCCATCTTCGATAGAATTTCATCAATATCTTCTAAGAAACCAAATTCTAATGTCATATCCGCTTCATCAATTACGACAATTTTAGCCGTATCCAAACGCAAGACATTATCTTTAATAAACATGTCTTTCATTCTTCCAGGCGTACCAATGACGATTTGTGGCTGCTTTTCCATTTGTGTCACTTTTTCCATACCACCTGTGACTAATTTCACGCGTACATTAAAGTGTTTGGCAATCTTGCGACAACGATCATACAATTGGTATGCAAGTTCTCTGGTTGGAGCTGAAATAACAGCTTGTACGCAGTCTTGATCAAAGTCTAGCATCTCAAAGATCGGCATAAAGAAAGCGTGTGACTTTCCAGATCCTGTACTGGATACACCAATGATATCTCTATTTTTATTTTTACGATTTAACACCTGTTCTTGAATGGGTGTTAAAGTTTTAAAATGTTCTAAATCCATTATTTCTTGAATACGATTATTCATAATTTTCACATCCTTTACTTTAGTATTATCCCAAAATTCTTCCCATTTTACAAATACAAAAAATTAGGGCATAATGAATATATGAAAACACAAAATATTATTATAGTCAAGCCTCAGGGCTATTGCGGTGGGGTTTTAAAAGCCATTGAAACCGCCAAAAAAACAAGAATTCAATATCCAGATCAAAAGATTACCATATTGGGTAATCTAGTGCATAATCAATATGTCAAAAAAGCGCTTCAATATTATTCCATTGATACCATTGAAGATAAGACAAAGACACGCGTGGAATTATTGGATGAAATCCATGAAGGCATTGTGATCTTTACAGCGCATGGCGTCAGTCCGAAAGTCTATGAAAAGGCCAAAGAAAAAGGATTGATTTTGGTGGATGCGAGTTGTCCATTTGTACTTCAAACACAAAAGATTGTGAAGCAATATTTAGATGAAGAGTATACCATTTTCTATATTGGTAAAAATAAACATCCCGAAGCCGAATCGATTTATACAATGAGTGAGCATGTGCATTTGATTGAGCCACATAAAGAGATTCCTAAAGTGAGTACTTCAAAGATCTTTGTGACAAACCAGACTACGATGTCGATCTATGAATTGAAGGATACGTTTGAAAAGATTAGACGCTTATACCCGAATGCCATCTTCCACGATGAGATTTGTAACGCTACGCGTGTTCGGCAACAAGCTATTTTAGATTTAAAAAACGTAGATTGTTTGATTGTCGTGGGAGATCCAACAAGTAACAACTCGCAAAAACTTGTTGATATTGGAAAACAGGCTGGCATTGAGCATGTCTTCTCGATTCAAACGGTCGAAGATATTGATAAGAAAGATTTTGAAAAATATACTACGATTGCGATTACGAGTGGTGCAAGTACGCCTACGTATTTAACGAATCAAGTCAAAGATTATTTATCTCAAGACATCGAAAAACCAAAAATCCGTATTCAGGAAATTCTCTGAGTACGGATTTCTTTTATATATTCAATTTTTTCAAGAAATTCAGGTTTGTTGACTTTGGAAAGAATATTTTTATATTTATTCTCTTCAAAATCTAAATACGCTGCATAGGTTTCATCAATAAGCATGTTTACACCAAAGTAAAGTTGGGATGTAGAAACCTCTTGTTTCGTATCTTCGCAAACACAATCAAGAATCGGATAGTAGTGTCCATGATCATAAATCATTTTTTCTCTTACAATATGAATATGATGATCGTGTAAATATTCTCTTAAGGCAAAATCATCTTTATGGCAAGATAATAGAAGGCGTAAACCACGATACAAATTTCCCTTTGATAGGATATCGATAATGAGTTTTCCTCCCATGCCACAAATAATGATTTGGTCTACATCGCTTTCTAAGCCTTGAATGCCATCTAATAATCGACAAGATACCAAATCGGATAAGTGATTCTCTTCAATCGTTTTCTTGGCATTATCTAATGGGCCTTGTGCCACATCACAGGCATAGCCTTTTTTAGATTGATGATTCAGAATGGCGTTGCAGACAACGTAGGCATGATCACAGCCAATGTCCGCAATGCACTCTCCATTCACCCATTCTAATATTTCTTGAATTCGATTCGAACAAGGTATCATTATTTTACGAAATCTCTTAAACGCTTGCAGCGATTTGGATTTTTCAATTTACGTAATGCCTTGGCTTCAATCTGACGAATACGTTCACGTGTTACATTAAATTCTTTACCAACTTCTTCAAGTGTACGAGTTCTTCCATCCAACAAGCCAAAACGCAAACGCAATACTTTTTCTTCACGTTCTGTAAGACCTTGTAGAACGGCATTGATTTCGTCTTTTAATAATTGGTTGTTTGTGTAATCATCTGGAGATAATGTATCTTTATCTTCAATGAAGTCACCTAAGTGAGAGTCGTCTTCTTCACCGATTGGTGTTTCTAGACTGACTGGATCTAGGGCAATCTTTTGGATTTCACGAACCTTTTCCGCTGAAATATTTTCCATCTTTTCAGCAATTTCTTCTGGTAATGGATCACGACCTAAATCTTGCACCAATTGACGTTGAATACGTGTTAGTTTATTGATCGTTTCGACCATGTGTACGGGAATACGAATTGTACGTGCCTGGTCTGCGATTGCACGTGTAATAGATTGACGAATCCACCATGTCGCATATGTTGAGAATTTGAATCCTTTTGTGTAGTCAAATTTTTCAACAGCTTTGATTAGACCACAGTTTCCTTCTTGAATCAAATCCAAGAACAACATGCCACGTCCTACATATTTTTTGGCGATAGATACAACCAAACGAAGGTTTGAAGAAATCAACGTTTGTTTGGCTTGTTCACCATCCGCAATGACTTTTGCGAGTTTCTTTTTCTCTTCATTACTTAAATCAGGGTTTTTCATCGCTTCTTTGGCTTCTTCCCCTTCTTGGATCTGACGAGCAATGATGGGCTCTTCTTTTGGATCCAACAATGGAATTTGACCAATTTCTTTTAGATACATCTTAACGGGGTCATTGATCTTGGCATGAGATGCATTAGCGAATGTCTTTTCCAATTGCGAAATTTCTTCCGCAATCGAATCTTCTTCGTCCAAATCTTCGTCGCTTAGATCATCGTCTAAGACTTCATCATCATCTAATTCTTCCCCATCGATAAATTCGATTAAGTTTTCGTCGATCCAGTTATATAGATCGTCCATTGTATCATCATCTAAATTTAAAGCACTTACCGCATCTAAGAATTGTTTTTGGGAAACATCGGCATTTTCTTCTTTACTCTTCAGCAAGAATTCTTTTGCCTCTTCTAAGCTTGTAAACTTTAATTTTTCATTTGCCATACTTTCATCCTTCCTTTCGATGTAAGATTTCATTTCTTTGAATAATTAATTCCTGTTTTTTACTAGCCAAGGAAATCTTTAACATCGGATCTTGCACATTCTTGATCTGATCATTGAGATTGTCAATTTGGGCTTGTAAAGTACATTCTTTGATCTTCATTAAACTATCGTTAAAGAAGTCTTCATTATATCCATCAACATGAAACGGATTTTCCATCAAGCTTACCAACAAATTACGGACGTCTTCTTTTTCAATGTAGCTCATCAGTACATCAAAATCGATATGGTCCATATTTCGATACATGTCGTAACAATATAATGACAATTCTTCACAGACTGGATCTTGGAAAAAACCAATCTGATCTTTGAATTGATCGGCCGCAAGTTTACTGTTTAGAATCATCCATAAAACACCGTGTTCGGCAAGTGTTCTTCCATTTTTTAATGGCTCTATATTTCGAACCACAGCCGCATTATTTCTGGATTCTTTTTTGGGTGCCGGAATATTTGCGGACTGATGTGATAAATCAAATCCTGTCAAATCTCGGATACGAGAATAATAATCGGCCTTTTCAAAATCGGTACATGTCCTTTCAATGAAAGACTGCATTTCCGATGTGAATTTTTTCTTATCCTCGTAATTGTCTAAATCATATTGGTTCGGTAAATAATCAAATAAGAATTCTACAAATGATACAGTTTTATGAACAGATAAATAGAGTTCATCTTTTCCTAGTTCATTAAAGATTTCATCTGGATCTTTACCGGTTGTATTTTTTACTATGGAAAAATTCAGTCCGTAATCAACGGCTAATTTTCCAAACTTATAGGTAGCTGCTTTACCAGCTTTATCCCCATCGTAACAAACAACCAAAGGGACGTTTAAGCGTTTTAATAGCGTTATTTGTTCTTTTGTACAAGCTGTTCCTAAACAAGCAATACTTTCATGAATATCTGCCTTTTCAAAGGCAATGACATCCATAGCTCCTTCAACTAATATGCATCGCTTGTTCTTTTTCGCAAATTCTTTGGCTCTATGATAATTAAAAATCAAATGGCCCTTATGATAGATCTTTGTTTCAGAAGTGTTGATATATTTGGCTACATCCTTATCTTCATTTAAACGTCTGGCCGTAAATCCAACAGGATTTCCATTTTCATCATGAATGGGAATCATCAATCGATTGTCGAATACGGCATAGGTATCTAGATCGTGAGTACGAATTAAACCTGTATCTGTGAGTATTTGTTCGTTAAAACCTTTTGCCTTGAGATACTTCACACTACGACTCGATTCAGGTGCATACCCAATCTCAAATCTTTTTATAATATCTTCATTTATTTTTCTTTGACTTAAATACCTTTTCACGCTTTCGCCATTCTCACTCTGCAACTCATATGTTAAAAAGCGAATGTACGATTGAACGCAGTCATATAAAGGCTGATTTTGATCAACCTTAGGTTGAAACTGACTTGTATCCATGTGTAAAGGATAATGGATCAGTTCCGCTACCTTACAAACGGCTTCTAGAAAGGAAACGTTTTCAATCTTTTGTACAAATGTGAAGACATTTCCTCCGGTACCGCATACAAAACATTTGAATATTTGTTTATCCGTTGAAATTGATAAACTAGGATCGTGATCATCATGAAATGGACAAATGGCTTTATAGTCTTTGCCTTTTTTTTCTAATGTGATATAACGGGACATCACATCAACAATATCGGCCTGCTGACGAATGGCCTTTATATCATCTTCTGATATCCAGCTCATTAAAATTCAATTCTTTTTTCAATATATGAAACAAGGTCATCTAAAGCGATACGTTCTTGTTGCATAGTATCACGATCACGAACCGTAACACATCCATCGTTTGCGGTTTCGAAATCTACCGTAACACAGAATGGTGTACCAATCGCATCTTGACGACGGTAACGTTTACCAATGCTTTGTGCATCATCATACGTTACACTAAAGTGTTTAGCTAATTTAGCGAATACTTCATCCCCTTGATCGGATAATTTTTTAGAAAGTGGAAGTACAGCTACTTTATATGGAGCTAATGCTGGGTGTAATTTTAAGACAACACGAGAATCATTTTCTAATTGTTCTTCTTGGTAAGCTTCACACATTACGGCCAACATCAAACGTTCAACACCTACACTTGGTTCAATAACGTATGGAATGTATTTTTCGTTTGCTTCTTGATCAAAGTATTCTAAGTTTTGTTTAGAAGTTGTCTGGTGTGCTTTTAAGTCAAAGTCCGTACGGTCTGCGATACCCCATAATTCACCCCATCCGATAGGTTCAGAGAAGTGGTATTCGATATCACTTGTACCATTTGAATAGTGTGCTAATTCTTCAGGATCATGTGCACGTAAACGAATATTTTCTTCGTTGATGCCCAAATCTTTTAAGAATTGAACACAGTTTTTACAATAGTATTCAAACCAATCTAAATCCGTTCCTGGTTTACAGAAGAATTCAAGTTCCATCTGTTCGAATTCACGTGTACGGAAAATGAAGTTTCCTGGTGTAATTTCGTTACGGAAACTCTTACCAATCTGTCCAATACCGAATGGTAATTTTTTACGCATCGTTCTTTGTACGTTTTTGAAGTTGACAAAGATTCCCTGTGCAGTTTCTGGACGCAAATAGATTGTACTCTTCGCATCTTCTAATACACCTTGGAATGTTTTGAACATCAAGTTAAATTGACGAATGTTTGTGAAGTTTTTAGCTCCACATTTTGGACATGTGATTTCATGTTCAGCGATATAGTTTTCCATATCTTCATTTGACATACCACCACAGTTTACTGTGTGATTGCTGGCTTCTTCAATCAATTGATCCGCTCTAAAACGGCTCTTACATTCTTTACAATCCATTAATGGATCACTAAATCCGCCAACGTGACCACTGGCAACCCAAACATTAGGGTTCATTAAGATTGCACTCTGCAATCCTACATTGTGTTCACTTTCCTGGATGAAACGTTTCCACCAAGCATTTTTAATATTGTTCTTTAATTCAATGCCTAAAGGACCAAAATCCCAAGTATTTGCCAAACCACCATAAATTTCTGAACCTTGGTAAACAAATCCAGAGGTTTTCATGTGATTTACTACATCATTGAATGTCTTTTCGTTCATGTTATTTACCTCATTTCTTTCATGTATACAGACAAAAGGATACACTTTCATATTATATCTCATTTATCAACAAATTTCTAGACTAAATCCAAAGACACACGCAAAGAAAAAGCCATGATTTCTCATGGCCTGTTTTTAATCACCCACTTAAAAATAGGTTCTCTTATTTTTATATGTTTTGTACCACAAAACTAGTGCGTCGCAAGATATAGAATCGCTGTCTTGTACTTCTCTAGCCTTTGATAATCTTGTTTTGTGGGTTCTTTGATTCTTGTGATATCTAGATTGTGCAAAAGATCAGCAACCTTTATCTTTTTAGCTAACTTTGATGTAGATACTCTAGATATATATTCAAAATAAGATTCATCTTTTCTATGCGTTAATATAATTACCGTATCTACGATTTCATTTGGGAACATATTTCTCAATTCATCTTCTGTGACATTTGTATCTTCTAATACATCATGTAAATATGCAACTGCCTTTTCTGTATCCGTATCCATATAAGAAGCCACTTTCATCGGATGCAAGATATAATCTTTCCCTGCTTTATCCACTTGTTTAGAGTGTGCCTTTTTTGCGATTTGAAACGCTAATTCATGAAACATTACTTTAAGCCTCGAATACTTTCTAAAAAGCGAATGCTTGGATAATTCTTATGAGTATGATACTCCATCCATTTGGCTAGATAGATTAAGTCATCAAGATTGAAATTGAAATGTTCTTTAACATACTCTAAATTTTCTTCTTTGCACCTAAATAAAGCGCGATATTTCTTTAATTGTTCTACACTCCATTTGGGATATTGATTGTGATTGCACTTTTCACATAAGAATCCACCATCTTTTACAGAAAGAGTTTCTACTCTTGTGCTTTCACAATGTACACACCCTTGGATAAAAGGTTGGATTCCTTCTTGTTCAATACAATATTTTAGAATGATGCAGGCCCAGAAATAAAAATCATCTAAGTCTTTGTCGGCTGCGTTCCAACAATCCAATACTACGTTGAATAAATTCTCTTCTTTTTTAGTTTTAGAAATCAAGTCGTGCAACACGAAACAACAACTCGATTTAAACAGATCTTCTTGAATGTGATAGTAATAATGAATGGTTTGTCCTTGTAGTAATAAGGGCATTTTTGTCTTATCTTCGATCATGAATTCATTATAAGAAAAGGGCTGTACAAGCCGCAAATTCTTAGAATTGGGTTTGAACAGTCCTCTTGCGTATAAAGTTAAAATGGAATCTGTAGTCAAAACTTTGACTAGGCCATCCTTATCTTTGTATTCACCAACACTTAATACAAGTGCCTGAATCTTAGTCTTCATCGATTTGTTCTAATTCGTCTAAACCGAATTCTTTGATCTTGTTTTCGTGATTACGCCAATTCTTTTCAACACGCACAAAAAGTTCCAAATCCACACTGCATCCGAGCATATCTTTTAATTCCTTTTGTGCATCTAGACGAATCGAACGAATCATGCTCGCTTGTTTACCAATCAAGATTCCCTTCTGTGATTCACGATCGACTACCACCATCATTTGAAGATACATGCGATTACCACGTTTTTCTTTACGCTCTAAAATAACCGCTACACTATGAGGGATTTCCTCATGTGTTTTAAATAAGATCTTTTCACGAACAATTTCACACATTCTAAAATTGATGTCATGATCCGACTTCATTTCTTCAGGAAACATCGGCTCGCCTTCTGGCAAATACCCTTTGAACACCTTCAATAGCTCTTCTAAATTGTCTTTATCCAAAGCACTGATTGGAACAATATCATTAAAGTCATATTGTTTTTGCCAATACACCAAACGCTTTAATAATTGTTCCTTACCAAGCTTATCAATCTTATTCATGATCAATACAACCGGTTTATGTAATGTTTCAATACGTTTTAAAATAAATGAATCGCCTGTTCCAAAAGCTTGAGAGCCATCTACGATCCATCCGATCACGTCACAATCTTCCATTGCCGAATAGGCATTCTTATTTAAGACGCGTCCAAGTTGTTGTTGCGGCTTATGAATACCTGGTGTATCTACAAACACATATTGACAATCTTCATTTGTCAAAATACCCGAAATATTGTTTCTTGTCGTATTCGGTTTGTCCGACATGATTGCGATTTTTTCTTTCAACAATGCATTCAACAATGTTGATTTTCCTGCATTGGGTCTTCCTACGATCGCAATAAATCCTGATTTATAATTACTCATTTTACCTCCATTTTAAAATAGTTTGGGCAAAAATACATAAAGCCCAATACATGCGGCAAGCACACTGATAATAAAGACAGCTCCTGCGGCCATATCCTTAATATGTTTGGCTTGTTGGGTATGTTCAAGAGAAATATAATCCACGCATCTTTCAATACACGAATTGATGATTTCACTAAACCATACGAAGCCAATGGCGAAAATCAACATCATCCACTCATTTAGTGAACAATGGAAGAGAATGCCGCACAATATCACAATCAATCCAAAGATGCCTTGAAGACGAATACTGCGATCACAAGTGAAAGCGTAAAATAGGCCTTGAAAGGCATATTTAAATCTACCTTTGAACCAATTCATCTAAGATCTCATCCTGTAAGGCAAACATCACCTTTTCATCCTCTTTCTTCATGTGATCATATCCCATTAAATGAAGTAATCCATGGCAGAATAAGAAACATGCTTCACGACGAATCGAATGACCATAGGCTTTCGCCTGATCACGTATAGCTTGTACATTGATGAAAATATCACCAAGTTCATATTGATCTTCTTCAATCCACATATCACTCATATCATCTTGAATCGCAAAGCTAATGACATCTGTAGGACGATCAACATTACGATAGTCACGATTAATTTCGTGAATCTGTTCAGGTGTTACATAAATTACCGATAAACTCCAGTCTCCCTTTCTGTCTAACACCTTGCAGGCACGTTCTAATATCCTTTCAAAATCTTTTTTGTAGCGATAGACACTTCTATCTTTTGCGTTATTTGTAAAAATTATTTCCATGCCTTGATTATACACTAAACAAAAAGAGAGTTCAAAACGAACTCTTACTTTGTAGTTTCTCTAAATAATTTTGAGAATGAAATTTCAATATCTTTGTTCTGTTTAACAGACTCATCTTCCACTAACATCTTAGTTAGTAAACGCATCGCAACAGCTCCTAAATCATATTCAGGAATGTTGTATGTTGAAATTGTTGGACGCATCATTGTCAAATATTTTGAGTTCAAGATACATACAAGTTCTGTATCATCTGGAATTGAATATCCGCTTTCTTTACATGCGTTCATTAAAGCGATGGCCTGAGAATCACGGAATGTGATGACCATACGACTTGGTTTGTGGCTCTTGTAGTAGTCGGATAAGAATGTGTAGCTTGATTTGTAGCTATCATCGTATGTAACATACTTATCAAATACCAATCCTTTTTCTGCATAAGCACGATCTACACCCGCTTTTAATTGTTCCATCATAGAAAGATTCAATTTATCTTCTACCATAGAGATATCATCAATGCCCTTTTCGAAGCATTCATTCACAAATTCATAAGCCATACGTTCGAAGTTGATATATACATTTCCAACGTTACCAATCTTTTGGCCTTTTAATTTACTTCCAACTACAACCATTGGAATTTGGTATTCATGTAAAACTTCCATTTCATCTTCTGAGAAGTTGTCATTAAACAAGATGACACCATCAACACGTGATTTAATAATAGATTCAATCACATCCTGCATTTTTGAAATTCCCTTACTTGTTGTATGGAACATGATGTTGTAGTTATAGATTTTTGCGACATCCATCAAACCATTCAAGATTTTTGCGTTGTACGCAAACAATTTCTCGCTCATTACGATTGAAATTGTCGTAGTTTTAGACAATGCCAAACCTTGCGCAATCGCATTTGGTTTATAACCCAATTTTTCAATCGCTTGTTGAACACGCATACGTGTATCTTCACGCACTACATTACTATCATTAATAACTCGTGATACAGTTGCCAATGAGACATCGGCTTCTTTGGCAACATCATAAATGGTAATTCGTTTCATTCCTATTCGTCCCCCTTATTAAAAATCTTCTTTAATCCACTAAACAATGCTTCGGTAGCTTTACCCGTTACTTCTTCTGCTTTATCAACGGCACGAATAACAGAATCATTCGTACGAATTTCATCGACTTTTTCATCCGCCTTATCAATGACCTTGCGCAAAGAATCATTTTTTCTTAATGTTTCTTTTCCAAATTTAAAGCCATCAACAACCAATCCAGCTGTACCCTGTAAGAATTCTTTTCCAGCTGACATTGTCTGTTTAAATTGTTCACTTTCACTTACTTCAACCACTTTATCCTTTGTCGAAGAAAGAATATCTTTCGCATCCTCTTTTGCCTGTGATAATGCTTCCTTAACCTTTTCAGGATCTGAAGCATCTTTTAATAAGTCACGCACATCATCGAATAATTTTTCGATTTTGCTCTTGGCATCCTCAATAATTCTTTCATTATCTGTATTTTCGGATTCATGCATTACTTCAAGCTCTAGCATCGATTCTTTTTCTAAATCATCAATTAATTGTTTTTCATCCATGTCATTCATCCTCCTTTGTTTCTATGCTTTCTTTTCCAGTTTTTTTACTTTGAAACCAGTCTTTGGCATTTTGTACATTTTCACTTAACGCACCAACCACATTCATAAATGCTTCTTTTGCGGTTTGATTTACCTCATCCACCGTATTCGAAATATTTTCTGCCGTTTTTAATGGCACATCTAGTTTTTTCAATTGATCATTGGCCGTATCCAATGTTTTTGAGACTTGTTTTAAAGTTTCAATCAATTGCTTCAAAAAGAGAATTAAATAAATTAATGCGATGACACCAACGATGGGTAACACATATGAAAATGCACGAGCTAATGTACTCATAAAGATATCTAAACTCACAATACCACCTCAGAAAGATTATAACATGAACTTTCTAACTTATCTATTTATTTTGAAACTTTTTTCACAAGCGTGTAAACGCTACAAATAATAAAGGAAGTGTCGAATTACTCGAACACTTCCATAAAATACATTCTTGGCACAAATTTTTGAACATGATGAACATATTCACCATAAATGCAGGCTTTCATTTAACACCCACATATCCCTATACTCTTCAAAACAGAATTTGCTTAAATCGATGTATGACCATTTTGTTTTTTTATATTTTCTTTGAAATCAGCTCATCCTTTTTTATTTTCTCTGTTAATTCAAGTATTTTCGTATGAATGGAGTGAATGACTTTTGAAAACTCCACATCATTTTTTCCGGTAGGATCACTCAATCCCCAATCTTCTCTATATTCGCATGGAATTGCAGGACAATTTACATTACATCCCATTGTGATCACAATATCTACTTGCGGTATTTCTGACAACAGTTTGGAATATTGTGTTTTTTCCATGTCTATTTGATACATGTCTTTCATTAAACGTACGGCATCTTGATTGATTTGTGGTTTTGTTTCTGTTCCAGCGGAATAGCTTTCAAATACATTTGAAGAAAGGTGTTTTGACAATGCTTCCGCAATTTGACTACGACACGAATTATGTACGCAGATAAAAGCCACCTTTGGTTTTTTCATAAATACATACCCACCCTTCCTAGTTTTTAGCTTCGTCTTAGGTCGATGTTTTTCCATAGGATATGATTTCACTTCTTCTGTCTAAACAGAACAAAAAGCCTATTCCCTTATAAAAAGGTATAGGCTTTTATCCTTAGATACTCTTATAAGATTTTTTCTAATTTATCTCTTAATAAATAGATATCCTTACTAGACATAAAGACGAAGGCTGCTGGAGCAAGTTCTTTTAACTTTTCAGCTGAAGCATCATCTACATCTAATAAGATTGCGTTTGGACAACGATCCATCAAATCTTGAATTGTGACTGTGATTGTTTCATCTTCTCTTACGGCATTTTTAGGGAAATCCAGTAAACATACTTGATCCGCCGTATTTAAACTCTTCGCAAAGTCATCCAAGAAATATTGTAGACGTGAATAACGATCTGGTTTATATAACGCTACGATTTTCTTTTCTGGATATTTTTTACGAACTGCATCAATCATTAGACGAATTGCTGTTGGATGGTGTGCATAGTCATCGACTAATACACTATCCTTGACTTCATCAATCACAAATCGACGAGCAATTCCTTTATAGTCTTGTAAGCCTTGTACAATGATATCGGCTGGCATACCTAACATATGAGCTAGCGCAAAACATCCTAAGGCATCCTGCATAAAGGCATCTCCCACTTCATTTAATTCAACGTGAGCTAGAATTTCACCATTATGCTTACAATCAAAATGCATACCAAATGGACCTTGTTCAATATGGATAGCTTGATAATCATTGCCATCCTTTAAACCATATGTAGTTACTGGCACATTGTAGTGTAGATTTTTAAGGTGTTCATCATCTCCAAAGATGACAATGCCTTTTTTGACTTGGTTCGCAAAACTTTGGAACGCCGATACATAATCATCCAGATCTTTATAGTAGTCAATGTGATCCAATTCAATATTGGTAATGATCGCATAATCTGGATGATATGCCAAGAAATGTCTTTGAAATTCACAAGATTCTAGCACAAAATGGTTGGCATGTTCTGGCATATAGCCATGGCCATCTCCAATTAAGTATGCACATTCATCTTGTAAAGAAAGAACTTGGCCTAAAATACCTGTTGTTGTGGACTTACCATGCGTTCCCGCAACACAGATAGAACTGTATGAGTCTAATAAAATACCTAAATATTCATTATAATAATATGTTTTTACAGTTGGATTGTCCATCGCTGCTTTCACTTCCGGATGAGTTTGATCAAAAGATAAACCAATGATCACTGTGTCATTGTCCTTGATGTTATCAGGACTAAACGAATAGATTGGGATATTACGCGCTCTTAATCCATCTTCTGTAAAGATATATTTATCGATATCACTACCTGTGACTTCTTTATGTTCATCATGTAAGATACATGCCAAGGCAGCCATGCCTGTTCCTTTAATACCAATAAAATGATAAGCCATTTTATTCACCTTCTTTGTCAAATAACGATTCTTGTTTGTTTGTTTCCTTTTTTGGCTTCTCTAACATTTCAGAAAGATTCATATTTTTCTTTGATTCTTCCACCTTGTATTCAGGAATAGAATCCGCTGGCTGCATACTTGGTAAGTATGTTCCATACATTGGAGATAAGATCTTTGAGAAATCTTCGTCTTCTGGTTTGTTTAACGTAATCGCATCGTGCACTTTATCAAATTCTTTTTCAGAATCTTCCACATTTCCAAAGATTGGAGAAATGACTGGCTGATAATCTAAATCTTCGGCAACACGACGTACTTTTACCGATTTATGACGATCATATTTATACACTTTTTGTTTCGGTTTTGCCTCTTCTTGTGCAATCGAATCGACATCTAAACCTTGGAAAATTGTTGTTTTCTTAGGTTTAGGTTGAATAATCGCCTTTTCAAAAATAGGAGAATTCATAAAGTTTTCAGGATCCGTTTCAATCGAGCTTGCTGCTTCCTTTAAAATTGGTTCTGGCTTTACAACTTCTTCTTCTTGAACTTGTGGTTCTGCAACAACAGGTTCAGGTGTTACTTCTTCTTGTTTCGCAGGTTCTTCTACGACTTCTTCTTCATCGTCTTCTTCAACATCTTCATTGAAGATCGCATGCATTAAATCCTTTAACATATTTCCTTCTCACTTTCTATTGTCTGATTCAGAAATGCTTCTATTTCTTCTTTTGTCTTGCGAAGTGTAGAAACAAATCTTGATATTTCTTTTCCATCCTTGAAACATATAAAGCTAGGAATCCCCATCACTTCATATTCAATCGCAATATCCATACAATGGTCACGATTCAAAGAATAGAACTTTAAATCACTAAATTGTTCTTCAATTTCAGGCAAGAAAGGTTTGATGTACATACAGTCTGGACACCAAAATGCCGTAAACATCATCACTTGAATGCCTGAATTTGTTAATGCGTTTAAAAATTCGTCTTTATTACGAAGTTCAGTCATGTGCATATCTCCAAACACAACGATAGATTGGCTGACCTAAAGAAATGAATTTTTGTTCATATTCTGTAATCGCATCTTCATCATGTTTTTCACGACGATAATCTACACTGATTTCAACCATCTTAAAACCGGCATTTTGAAATTCAATCAAGCTATATTCAAATAAAGCACTGTTATCGGTCTTCATTTGGATTTCACCATTGAAAGACAAAATACGCTTGTATTGATCTAAAAACGTAGCACTAGATAAACGTCTTTTCGCATAGCGCTTTTTAGGCCATGGATCCGAGAAATTCAAGTGAATCACATCCACTTCACGCGGACCAAACCATTCTCCAATGGAACTCGCATCATCTTGAATCAGTTTTAAACGTTTCTTTTCTGCATCCTCGTCGTATTTTTTAGCGGCAATACCTGCAGCACTCTCATTCTTTTCAATCGCAATAAATCCAGTGTCTGGATACATCTTAGCCATATCTAAAGAATAGTTTCCTTTTCCACACCCAATTTCGATATGTAAAGTATCTGTATCCAATAGCTTTTTCCAGTTTCCTGCTTGTTTGGATGGTTCTTTTACTAAACAACTCGCAGTAGGCAAATAGTCTGTTGCCCACTTTACTTTACGCATTCTCATATTAGCTGCACAATGTCACGATCGCATCGGCATAAATACAGATAGCCTGCAACAAGTTATCTAATTTAATACCTTCATCACGTTGGTGACATCCTCCTACAAACGCATCGGTTTCAATCACTTCATTTGGAAGTTCTGGTCCATAAGATACAAAATTTTCAAATTTACGAGCATATGTTCCACCACCAATTGTGATTGGACAAGAGAAAGTATCACCTGTGTATTTTTGGTAGACACTCATTAAATCTTTCACTAAACGAGAATCTGGGTCTACGAATAATGGTTTTGAATCTCCACGATTTTCTGCTTTGATATTTGAAGTCAAGTTTGCACAAGCTGTATCAAATTTTGCCATGATTTCATCGGCATTTGTATCATTTGGATAACGAATATCAATTAAGATATCTGTTTCATTGTTTTCCATATTGACAATACCTGTATTCATTGTCAAGAAAGACATATATAAGCCATCTTTTTCAATACCTACTGGTTTACCCATCCAGTCTTTTAGTAAGAAATATAAATCTTTTGAAAGTTGATCATCATAGGCTTCACCAATAAAGTTCAACAATAAGACAGCGGCATTTACACCGTTATATGGCATAGCTGCATGCGCAAATGCACCATCAATATGTAAAGTTACACCATCTTCACTTCTTTTGATGGAACCCTTAACGCCTTGCGTAGCACAATAGAATTTAAATAAATCTTCTTGTTGATAACTCATGACATCCACTGTGACATCAGCTTTACCAATCACAATATTTGGACGGCTTCCCGCATGAAGTTTTTTGATGACAGTTGCATCACTACTTACTAAGCCAACATGTAAGCCACCTTTTTCACCATAAATAACTGGGAAATTGGCATCGGGTACAAATCCCATTTGTGGAACTTCGGCATGATCCACATAGTAGTTCATACATTCCATACCAGATTCTTCATCGCATCCCGTAATCAACATGACTCTTTTTTTCAAAGGAATGTTTAAGTCACGAATCATCTTTAATGCATAGTATCCAGCTAATGCAGGACCTTTATCATCCATAACACCACGTCCAAAGATGTAGCCATTTTCTAATGTTACTTTTAAAGGATCTTTTGTCCATCCCTCTCCTAGTGGCACAATGTCCAAGTGTCCTAAAACACCAAATGTTTCTTCTCCTTGACCATATTCAACAACGCCTGCATATCCATCAATGTCTTTGGCTTCAAAGCCATCGCGCTTAGCCATATCTAACATGGCATCCAATACGTCACGACAGTTTTTTCCAAAAGGAGCATTTTCAGCTTTCGTTGATTCATCACGAACACTTTCATACGATACAAGTGTGTTTAAGTCTTTTAAGAAATCGTCTTTATATTTAAGTACTTCTGTATTAAAATCCATAATTTTCACCTCTACCCAACTATTTTACCACATAGTCAAGAAAAAAGAACTCGTTTTTAACGAGTTCCTAACTTTTACGCTTCTGTTTTTTCTTCTTCTGTTTTAGGTTTTGGAAGTAAAGCTTTTGCGCTTACATTGATACGACCCTTATTATCGATTTCTGTAACCTTAACATCGATGATATCACCAAGTTTTAACACGTCTTCTACTTTATCTACACGGTGGTGAGAAATTTTAGAAATGTGTAATAAACCATCTGTATTACCAAACAAGTTAACGAATGCACCGAATTTTTCTAGACGAACAACTTTAGCTGCATATACATCTCCAACTTTGGCAACACGTACGATGTCACTAATCATTTGTTTCGCCTTTTCGATTGTATCGTAATCATTGTGGTAGATGACTACTTTTCCATCATCATCAATATCAATTTTTACATTGTCACATTGCGCAATGATTTCGTTGATCATTTTTCCACCAGGTCCGATTACATCTTTAATCTTATCTGGATCAATGTTCATCATCGCAATCTTAGGTGCATATGGACTCAATTGTTCTCTTGGACATGGGATACATGCCAACATGTTATCTAAGATTTCTAAACGTGCCTTGTGAGCTTGTGCCAATGCTTCTTCGAAGATATTTTTAGTAATACCTGTTACTTTGATATCCATCTGTAAAGCTGTGATACCATTTTTCGTTCCGGCAACCTTAAAGTCCATATCTCCAAAGTGGTCTTCCATACCTTGGATATCTGTTAAAACAGTATATTTACCTGAATTATCATCCATGATCAATCCCATCGCAATACCCGCAACAGGAGCTTTGATTGGAACACCAGCAGCCATTAAAGACATTGTTCCTGCACAAATACTTGCCTGAGAACTAGATCCGTTACTTTCCATAACATCCGCTACTGTACGAATTGTATATGGGAATTCATCTACACTTGGTAATACTTGAGCTAAAGCTCTTTCACCTAAGGCACCATGACCAATTTCACGACGTCCTGGATTTCCCATACGTCCAGTTTCACCAACGCAATATGGTGGGAAGTTATAGTGGTGCATAAAACGTTTTGAATCGACAACAGTTAAATCATCAATGATCTGGTTGTCATTTAATGCACCCAATGTAGTTGTTGATAATACCTGTGTTTCTCCACGCGTAAATAAAGCCGAACCATGAACACGAGGAAGTAAATCCACTTGTGAGTTCAATGGACGGATTTCATCGATTTGACGGCCATCTGGACGTACTTTGTCTTCAATGATCAAACGACGTACTTCGTCCGCTTCAATACTACGACAGATTTCACGAGCTTGTTTCACCGCATTGTTTTGATCTTTTTCAGATTCATATTCTTTGTTTGCGATCATTTCAGCAGCTTCATCTGTTAAATCATCAATTTTTCCGTAACGCTCTAATTTTTCTTTAATCGATACAGCTGCACGAATTTGTGCTTCAAAGTTTGCACGAACTTCACGATCGATTGTTTCATCTACGGCATACAATTCGATTTCACGTTTTTCTTTACCACAAGCGGCTACGATTTCTTCTTGGAATGCACATAATTTTTTGATTTGTTCATGTCCAAACATCAATGCCGCAAGCATATCTTCTTCGCTAACTTCTTTAGCTCCAGCTTCAACCATGTTTAAAGCTTGTGCAGTACCCGCAACAGTTAAATCGATATCACTTTCTTCCATTTGAGCCACTGTAGGGTTGGCAACCAATTCTCCATTGATACGTCCAACTTTAACACCTGCGATTGGTCCATTGAATGGAATATCTGAAATACATAATGCCAATGAAGCACCAAACATAGCTGCCATTTCAGGACTTGCATCTTGATCTACACTTAATACTGTGTTGACAACCTGTACTTCATTACGGAATCCTTCCGCAAATAAAGGACGGATTGGACGGTCGATCATACGTGCTGTTAATGTCGCATGTTCGCTTGGTCTTCCTTCACGACGTAAAAATCCTCCTGGAATTTTTCCAACAGAATATAACTTTTCTTCAAAACTTACTGTTAAAGGGAAAAAGTCAATCCCTTCTTTTGCCTGGTTTGATGCACATGCAGTTGATAAAGTCACTGTATCTCCATAACGGATAATAACGGCTCCATCAGCCTGTTTTGCGATTTCACCAGTTTCTACTGTGATCCCCCGACCACAAAAATCTAAATGAAACTCTTGTTTCGCCATTTTTTCACCTCAATCATACTTTTATATTCTATCAAATAAATGCATAAAAAAAAAGTAATCTTTTCGATTACTTTCTTAAACCTAATTTAGCGATCAATGCTTTGTAACGGTCTAAATCTTTACCCTTCAAGTAAGCTAACAATTTTTTACGACGACCAACTTTTTTCATCAATCCACGTTGTGAGTGGTAATCGTGTTTGTGTTCTTTGAAGTGCTCAGTTAAACGGTTGATTTCTTCAGTCAATACAGCGATTTGAACTTCAGGAGAACCTGTGTCACCTTCGTGTACTGCATACTCTTGCATAATTGCTTGTTTTTCAGATTTTAATAACATTTTTCTTCCTCCATGTATATTAGTCCTTTTCTACCGAGCGAAAGGTTGGAAGTTTCCAGACTCTCAGTACAAAAGCTATTAAATGATATCATTCTATCATCATAAAATCAACTAGAATCGTATTTAATATTTCAAGTCCAGCATCATTTAAATAGATACATTCCCCTTCAAAACAAAAATACTCACGATACATATCTAATACAGTGGCATAATGATTTTTAAAATCATTCTGATATTTCAAATTCCATTCTCTTATATTCAATCCAAACTTTGTACGCAATGCCATCATGATCGCATCCATACCTCGTTCAGATAGTGGTTCAGGAATATATGTAGAACAAGGACCCTTCAAACAATACTTCTTTAAACTTGTCGTATTATCATAACGAATGCCATCAAGTCTTCCACTTGCGCCACAGCCAAAGCCATAGAAGTCTTTATCTTGCCAATACGCTAAATTGTGTTTGGAATAATAGCCTGGCTTACAAAAGCTAGAAATTTCATAATGAATATATCCGGCTGCTTCAAGTGTTTTCGTAATGTATTCAAACATATCCGCTTCAAGATCTGGATCACAAGGCTCTACACCTGTCTTTCCAAATATTGAATTTTCTTCAATTTGTAAAGAATAAATGGATAAGTGTGGTATATCTAAACTTAAAAATGTAAAAATATCTCTTTTCACATCTTCCATTGTTTGATCGGGAAGTCCAAAAATTAAATCAACGGAGAAATTATGAATCCCACTTTCTTGAATCCATCGAATCACTTTCTTAGCCTGATTGGATGTATGTCTTCTTCGGCAGACTTTTAATAGATCATCATTAAAGCTTTGTACACCCAAACTAATACGGTTGACTCCCAAAGAAACATAAGATGCTAGTTTTTCTTCATCTAAGGATTCAGGATTGCATTCTACGGTAAATTCATCAATATCTTTGGGAAAACAATTTCTTATCGATGTAAAATCATCCAAACTCAATACACTTGGTGTGCCCCCACCAAAATAAAGAGTATGAAGATTTGAAATCTTATACTCTTGAATTTCTTGTATTAACTTTTCTTTCCAAAGTGAAAAGAATTGTTCATTTTTTTGAATCCGGACAAAATCACAATACGCACATATCGAATCACAGAACGGAATATGTACATAGGCTGATGGTACCATTAGTCGTCATCCATACTTAAAACGGCCATGAAGGCTTCTTGAGGAATCTCTACCGATCCAACCATCTTCATACGTTTCTTTCCTTCTTTTTGTTTCTCTAACAATTTCTTTTTACGTGAGATATCGCCACCATAACATTTTGCCAATACGTTTTTACGCAATGCCTTAATGTTTGTACGTGCAATGATCTTTCCACCAATCGCTGCCTGCACAGGAATTTCAAATTGTTGCTTAGGAATCAAGTCTTTCAATTTTACAGCCATCGCATTACCGCGGTTGTACGCAAAATCTCTAAACACAATGGTAGATAGGGCATCGACGATCTGTCCATTTAATAAAATATCCATCTTCACTAGACTACTTGTACGGTATCCACTAAATTCATAGTCAAAACTAGCATATCCTTTTGTACAAGATTTCATCTTATCAAAGAAATCATAAATAATTTCACTTAATGGCATTTGGTAAACCATCATCATACGAACATCATCTAAAACTTGAAGGTCTACATATTCGCCACGTTTTTTCTGACAAAGATCCATCATTGGACCCACAAATTCTTTTGGCACCATAATGTCACACTTCACATAAGGTTCTTCAATATGATCCACTTTTTGAGGTTCTGGTAAAGCCGATGGGTTATCGATTTCTTCCATAGTACCATCTGTTTTATAGACATGATAAATTACGGATGGACTTGTTGCGATTAAACTAAGATTGTATTCACGCTCTAAACGCTCTTCAACTACGTCCATATGTAATAAGCCTAAGAATCCGCATCGGAATCCAAATCCTAAAGCTTGTGACGTTTCCGGTTCAAAGTGTAGAGCCGCATCGTTTAATTTTAATTTGGACAACGCTTCTTTTAGGTCGTCATAACGCGCATTGTCTACAGGATACAAACCACAATAGACCATCGGATGCATTTCACGATATCCAGATAATGGTTCACTTGCAGGATTGGATGCAACTGTAATCGTATCACCGACACGAACATCTTCAATGTTTTTAATGGCTGCACTGACCCATCCTACATCTCCACAGTTCAACTGGTCTTCCACAACTTCTTTTGGTGTACGAACACCCACTTCTGTGACTTCATATTCAGCGCCTGTTGCCATAAAGCGAATCTTATCTTTTGGTTTGATTGTTCCATTCTTTACCGATACAAACGCAATGATTCCACGATAAGAATCATAGAAAGAGTCAAAGACTAAAGCTTGTGTTGGTGCTTCTTTATCCCCTTTGGGACTAGGTAGTTTATGTACGATTTCTTCTAGCACTTTATCGACATTCAATCCCGATTTAGCACTGATTTCAACCGCTTCACTACAATCCAATCCAATTAAGTCTTCAATTTCTTTTTTTACCACTTCCGGTTGGGCACTAGGAAGATCCACCTTATTTAATACAGGCAAGATTTCCAAGTCGTTTTCTAAAGCCAAATATACATTGGCTAAAGTCTGAGCTTGTACGCCTTGAGCTGCATCTACAACTAAGATAGCCCCATCACATGCCGCTAAAGAGCGAGACACTTCATATGTAAAGTCGACATGGCCTGGTGTATCAATAAGATGGAACAAGTAGTCTTGTCCATCTTTGGCATGATATACAAGCTGTACGGCATTTAATTTAATTGTGATACCACGCTCTCTTTCTAGGTCCATTGAATCTAGAATTTGATCTTTCATTTCACGCTTTTCAACCGTATCTGTAAGTTCCAAGATACGATCGGCTAACGTACTTTTTCCGTGGTCAATATGTGCAATGATACAAAAATTTCGAACATTCTTTTGATCCATAGATTTTCCCCTACTCTACAATATTTCCTACTAAGTTACGACCCTGTCCATTAAAGAAGCTTGCACAATCCATGACTGGCTTTCCTTCCATTTGACAAGTTTCAATCACAAGTGTACCCAAATGAAGGCCAATGCCAAGTTTGTTCTTGCCAATCTTGATAAGACGTCCAAACTCATTCTGTTCATCTAAATAACTTGCCTTTAAAATCTTAAATTTCTTTCCATTCAACAATACATAAGCACCTGGTGCATCTGAGAAAGCACGAATTTGATTCAAAATGTGTTCATCATCCTGATTTAAATCAATATGCTCTTCTTCTTTAGATAAAATAGGCGAGAATACAACCTGACTTTCATCCTGCTCTACATAGACAGCCTTGCCAGAACAAATCTCTTCAAAATGTTCCAGTAATAATTCACTTGCACAAATACCCATCTTTTCAAATAAAGATGTAGAATTGTCTTCAGGCAATATTTCAATTTCTTTTTGGGCTAAAACCGGTCCTGCATCCATTTTAGGTGCCATTTTCATTAAGGACATTCCACTTACTTTATCACCATTCCAAATGGCTCTTTGGATTGGGGCTCCCCCTCTATATTTAGGAAGCAAAGAACCATGAAGGTTCACACAACCATACACAGGAAGATCCAAGACTTCCTTAGGTACAATTTGTCCATAAGCACATGTCACAATTAAATCAGGGGCAAAATCAAGAATCGTTTGATAGTCTGACTTAATTTTAACAGGCTGAAATACAGGAATGTCATATTCTAAAGCCACTTCTTTGACTTCCGAATAGACAAGCTGTTGTTTTCTACCCTTTTTCTTATCCGGCTGTGTAACCACTAAGCCTACATGTATATCGTTTTCTAACATTGTTTTTAATACGACACTAGCAATTTTGGGTGTTCCCATAAAAATAATGCGTCTATTTTCCATAATATCACTCCAATACTAGAGTATTATAGCGTATTTTTTTGAAGTTGTGTTGCAATAAATCAGAAATTTTGCTATAATCCATTTGCAATTTATGTCAGGAGGTGCACTTCATGCCACAGATTAAATCTCAAAAGAAACGTGTTAAAACAAATAACAAGGCTCACAAATTAGTCGTATCTAAAAAATCAGCATTGAAATCAAGTATTAAAGCTGTATTAGCAGCTGTTGATGCTAAAGATAAAGAAGCTGCTGTAGCAGCTTACAACGACTGCAGTTCTAAATTGGACAAAGCCGTAGCTAAAGGTATTCACCACAAAAACTACGCTAGCCGTCAAAAAGCACGTTTAGCTAAAGCTATTAACGAAATCGCGTAATGAAGGATTAAGAAGTCATATGACTTCTTTTTTTTATTATCGATAAAAATCATGAACCAAACCAAACTACAATCGAAGCCATCGAGGAAGAAAGAAGAATGATGTCTGATCCAACAATGCCGAAATATTCCAGCATTGATGAGCTAAAAGCGGCATTAGATATATGAAATATATCCTAGAATTTACAACTCGTAGGTACACATTCCGACTTACTTCAATGATAAGTGCTAAATACTAATCCAAATACATTTAGATTGGCCATCCTTATTCATAGGAGCTTTTTTATTTGTCAAATATAAAAAGGTGGAGTCTTACTAATTGAAGATTCCACCTTTTCATAAGTATTCCTAAAAAATCAAATCTGGTAAGTTTTTCTGTCGGTTGTCGACAATGATTAGACATGAGCGTTTACCGTCTCTCATCCGACCACAACTTTTCTCTCGGTTGTCGAGTATGTAAATAGACATGAGCGTTTACCGTCTCTCATCCGACCACAACTTTTATAGATGCTTACCACATCTAAAGGTATTGCTACCTTCAATATAATTATACCAATAATTACCCTAAAATCAATCAATACATTCTCAAGAAAGACTTTTCCTACGAAAAAGTCACACGTCTAAATAGCATGCCCGGTTCGTTTCCAGTCGTCCGATAACATTTCAATATCTTCTCCATCTTTCTCAACCATTCGGTATCCCAATCCATTCAGTCTTTAGCGATGGAGTTTTTATTGTATGCATTATTTATAAATACTTCAGAATTTCATCCATGATCTATGTACCTATCATCCAGTAAGATATCATAAACTTCTGGTTTTGATTATGTATCTTATTAAATCACAAATCCCATGCCTCTAGGATTGATGACATAAGCTGCACAATAATGTACTCAGTCCTTTTTGTTGTTCCTGATAATCTATATCATGTGATATTTTATTGTTTTTTTACATACAATATTTTTCTGTTCCGAAACCAAAATCTTAATATACAAAAAATGAACAAGGCTATTCCTTGTTCATCATTAAGTTTAGACAAAAGTATTCAAAACCATCATCCTTATCAATCTTACCCATTTTCATTTGTTGATCAAAATCCGCAAGTAACGATAGATTGTAAAGTAAGGCTTCACTTGAAAAGCGCATGGCCTTTTGCATATTTAATTTCACGCGGTACGGATTAGCTTTTAATTCTTGGGCAATGGTTGCCTGCGCCTTTCCTTCATCCATTAATACGCGTACTTGAAATAGAAAACGTATTTGACTTGCCAAAAGTGCAACGATAGCTACTGGCTGCATATTGAGCTTTCTAAAATTACGATAGTAAGCTAATAATAAGATTCCATTTTGACTAAAGAAGGCATCGACCATTTTAAAAATATCATTCATAGGTTCTACGACAAGTAGATTTTGTACATCTTCAAGCGTTGGATGTTTTGAATAGATGGAAATCTTTTCAATTTCATTCTGGATGCACATGGGATCAAGTCCCATTCTGGATGTCATCCAATCTAATGTTTTAAAATCGACCTTGACTCCATATTCCTTCAGTTTATCTTGCACATAAAACTTTTGTGACTTTTCATCAAGTGCTAAACAAGAATACAATGTTGCACACCCACTAATTTCTTTTACCTTTTTCTTTCTTGTATCTAGTTTATCGCTTGGACATACTAAAACAAGAATCATGTCTGTATCTTTTCTTACTAGAAAAGGATCCACTTCATAGTTTGTCGTATTCTTACTTGAAAGAAACGTACAGTTATTGACAATAATCATCTTGTCATCATCAAAGATCGAATAGGCATCTAAATCTTGTAGAACATTGGATATTTCATCTGTTTGGGCATCATAGATATTTACGTTTTCTTGAATATGATGTCTTTTTTTAATGGCCTCTAGCTTCATAGAAACCATGCTTTTGTCTTTTCCGTATAAAATATAAATCATGTCCATATTATACCAAACATTCCATCGTTTGTGACAACAAATGAAAAGTGAAATAAAGAATACATGGCTATACTTCCACAATCACTCGTACATAGTGTATTTATGTGTAAATTTTCTAATGTCTTGAGTGTTTCAACACTTGGATGACCATACTTATTCTTATAGCCACAACTAATCAAGGCAATCTTACAATCTAAAGAGTCAAGAAAGTCTGGGTCTGAACTCGTATTTGATCCATGATGTCCTACTTTTATGACATCAGCTTTTAAATCATATGTAGCCATCAATTGTTTTTCAATTTGTTTACTCGCATCCCCCATAAAGAGATAGGTTAAGTGATCATACGTAAAATAACTGATAAGACTCGAATCATTCGTATCCTTAGATTCTCTTTCACTTAACAACAAATAAAATGGATAATCGACATGAACCGATTGATTTGAATCTTCTATGACTTGTTTGATTTCAATTTTATCTTTTAAACTGTCATATCCTCCATTATGATCAAAGTCATCATGTGTAAGTATCAATGTATCAATCGCATGAATGTTCTTGTTTTCTAGAAAGGGCATAATAATTCTTTCGACATTATCACGATATAGGTTTTGCCCACAATCAATCATCACCACACTTTTATGGAAAGGTTCTACAATGATGCTGCAGTCGGCTTGACCTATATTTAATGTATATACTTGAAAGAAAGGATTACAATAGATTTCTAGAAATGGAACGATACATATCCATAGATATTTCCATTTAAAGTGTTTTAAGCATTGTATATAGAAGATGATAAACAGAACTATAAATAGGATTCTAGGTGCATAATGAATGGTTAGGTCTGGTAATTTTAGGTGTATTAAATCATACACTGTAAATCCAAATAAGAAAATCAAACCATATAGTTTTCTAAAGACATTAAAGAAAAGCAATGAAATAAGATTCACTTTCTTAAAGTAAATAAACATCAATCCAAGTAAGGCCATCTTTTGTACGATCCATTTGTGTTCTGTACAAAAATACGATACGAGTTGTAACAAGAGTGGACATACAAAAGATATAGATAGTACTTGATTTGGATAGATTATGCCAAAACAAAGGATTGTAAAAGCCATTTGATTGGGTTTGGATGTGAATAATAGAGTACTCAACTGATACAAAATAAATCTTGTGAATGCAAGTGTAAACACAAAGAAATGACCAAATAAAACACTGAAGACTAGAAGGATTCTTCGAATACGAGTCTCATCCCACTTTCGCTTTAATACATGCAAAACAATGTAGTATGCGCTCATATAGCCATATCCAAGCATCGTATAGATTTCATCTATGCTTTCATCGTGTATGCCATAGTATAAGGATAAGACAATAGAAGAATTGGGTTTCAACTTTAAATAATTGTAGAGTCTAGACTTGAATGATGTTGATTTATGGATGATTTCTACAGAATTCGTCTTAAACCTGATATTCTTATTTTCATTGTATCGAGTAAAACTAAACAGCGTAAAATTATCATCTGTATGAATGGGTTCTATGTGTTTGACTTTAACTTCATCTTGAAAGCTTAGATCTAAATCTGTTTGGATAAGAATTTTAGAACCTCTATTTTTACCTATATAGTATCCTTTCTTTATTTCTGTAATTTTATATGTATCCTGTTGTTGAACTTCTTTTGGATATACAAGGATACAGCTTAATAGGCTAAATAAAATAAATAGAATTAGGATTATTTTATCTTTAAACCGATAGTGTAGATAGACAAGAAAGAAGAGTGTGAAACAGAGTATACAAAGTATTTCTTTTAAGATTAGACAGGCTAAAAAGCCAAGTGAAAGTATCAACATCATAAGCAGATCTTATCCTTAATCTTATTAAACATGGCTGGACCAATGCCTTTGACATTTTGGATTTGTTCTAAAGATTGAAATGTGTTACTCTTGCGATACTCCATGATTCTTTGGGCAATGGCCGGACCAATACCTGGAAGTGTTTGTAGTTCTTCTAGTGTTG
Organism: Holdemanella sp. MSK.7.32; assembly: GCF_024460475.1. Lineage (GTDB taxonomy): Bacteria > Bacillota_I > Bacilli_A > Erysipelotrichales > Erysipelotrichaceae > Holdemanella. Next base: position 43,854 of record NZ_JANFYN010000018.1, read on the forward strand.
CACTATTAATAGAAATGAGTTTTACATCTTGTTTTTCTGGAATCACCACCACATCTTTATCTTGTAGGATATAGTTAAAACTGATTCTAGACGTATCACTGTTTTCTAATAGGCCTCCGCTCATTTGAATCAAACTTGAAATGGAGCTATGTCGCTTTAAAGTATAAACGCCTGGATTTTGAATAGCCCCCTTGATTTCCACTTGCATCAATGTGGGCTTGGCTTCTTGTAAGGTAATGGGTGTATACCGGTTAAAGCAGGTAAAGGTAAAGAAAATAAAGAGACAAAAAAAGGACTATATAAAAATAGTTGGGGTCTAGATACGCTATAAGATTACATAGGGTAATG